>JAKFUR010000091.1 GCA_021732585.1 Bacteriovoracaceae bacterium | reverse complement strand
GCTCGACTCCTAGTGTCGCAGCGCTGGGGAGCTGCTTTACGCTGCAAACTTGCCAGCGCACCATGGTGCTGAGTTATCAACAACTTCCTTTTGATTCACACCCACTTCCCTTGCACGAAAAAGCCGAAGGCCAAGAAGCCTATCTTTATATGCTGGAAACGATCTGCGGTTTGAAATCAAAGCTGGTGGGCGAAAATGAAATCGTGGGTCAGTTCAAAGATGCTTACAAAGCTTTCACCACCACAGATGCTCGCGACTCTCGCCTTCTTCTCATTCTAGAAAAACTTTTTAAAGACGCGAAAGATATCCGCACAGAGCATTTGATCGGTATAGGCCAAAAGACCTACGCCCACCTCACGCGCCGTCATTTTTCAGGTAAAATTAAGCAGTCTCCCATTCTTATTTTGGGATCTGGCCAACTCGCAGAAGATCTCATCAATCAGTTCAAGAAACGCACGCAAGTCATCCTGTGCGCCCGCAATCAAGGCCGCGCAGAAGAACTCGCGGCGATTCATGGCTGCACACTGCTGCCTTGGACTGAGCGTTCACGTTGGGGCGAGTTTGCTTTCATCGCCAACACCATCGGTTTTGAAGGTGTTCTTCTCGACCATGACTTCTTTACTACGTGGGCCGATTGCCACGAGAATCGTCTGATTGTTGATCTAGGCTCGCCTTCTTGCCTCCATACCTCACTGGGCCGCGATGAGGGTATTTTGCGTTTAGAAGATATCTTCGCTGAAGGCGCATTGATGGAAGATCAGAAGCGCGCCCGCGTCGCACTTGCGCGTCAAGCGATGTTAGATATCGTCGAGCGGCGCTCACGTTGGCTTGAAGAAAAGCACCTCAAGTGGCAGACTGCCAACGCACCCAAAACCGTAACCGTTTAAGAGTCCCTCATGTACAAAATCGGCACGCGTGGGTCACTGCTTGCAGTCACTCAATGCACTCTCGTGAAAAACCAACTCGAAGCACTCTCAAACGAGAAGTTTGAATTGCACTTGATCAAAACTCAGGGCGATCAAATCACCGACAAACCCTTGTGGCAGCTTGAAGGCAAAGACTTCTTCACCAAAGAACTCGATGAAGCGTTGTTGAACGGCACGGTGGATATGGTGGTGCACTCTTACAAAGATTTAGGTAGCGAACGACCGGATGGCATCAAGCTCGCCACCATTACTGAGCGTCGTTACGCTCATGATGTGTTGCTCGTGCCTAAAGCGAATGTTGAAAAACTCAAAAACTGGACCGGCGATTTTATTGTCGGAACCAGCTCTCCACGTCGAATTGTAAATCTCACCCGCGACTTACCGGCCTTCCTGCCTCACTCGCCTTCTATTAAGTGTGAAACTTTACGTGGGAACATCAATACACGCATTCAGAAACTCCGCGATGGTAAATACCACGCCATCACACTGGCGCTGGCGGGTGTGGATCGTTTGGCGCAAATGGATTCATCTCGCGCGGAATTAGAAAAGCTGCTTGAAGGACTGACCTTTGCGATTTTGCCCTTGAGTATTTTCCCAACGGCAGCCGCACAAGGCGCCCTTGCGATTGAAATGCGCAGTGATCGTACTGATGGTGGTAAGCTCGAAAACATTCTCAAAAAATTGCATCACGCTCCGACCGCTGAAGAAGTCGGCCGCGAACGCACGGCCTTTAAAAGCTACGGCGGCGGCTGTCACCTGGCCGTCGGCATCCATGTGCGCGCCATTGAAGGCGACTTCTTGCATTTCCATCGCGGAGAAACTGACGGGCGCGATATTCGCGTAAAGATGCGTGAAGGCGCCAGTGCTCCAGCGCAAAAACCTAGCAAAGTATTTTTGGGTCAAGGTGAAGCTGCGGGAGCGATCAACGACACTCTCTACATTAAGAAATCATCGGGAGCAGCTGCACCAGTCAACGGCAAGCATGTTTTTGTCACCACCTCTCATGTACTCCCCTCTCTCAAGGCCGGCGCGCAAACGTTGTGGGCCGCTGGTCCAGAGACCCGCAAGAAGATGGTGGCGCAGGGACTGTGGGTGCATGGTGGTGCCGATAGTTTAGGCCACGATGAATTGCTGAAGCTCGCTGACTCCAAAGCTCTGCAGATGATGATGGGCGCTGGCGAGTGGCTCGTGCTCTCTCATGACAAAGCGACCAGTCCCGTAGGCCCGGTTTTCGCTGGCTACTCAGCGGCGATGACAACTCCTACTTCTGCGCAAAAAAATGAATTAGCAAGTGTCACACATGCATGGTGGTCGAGTTTCCCACAATACGAAGCTTACATTAAAGAAGTTCCCGAGATGAAGAACGCCACTCACTACTGTGGTCTCGGAAAAACCTGGAGCGCTTTCCGTGAGCACAAACTCGCGATCAATGCGCTGACTGATCAAAATGAATTTTTAAAACTCATGGGATTGAAATGAACTCGAACGAACTTTTTGAGAAATCGAAAAAATATGTGCCAGGTGGCGTGCACTCACCAGTGCGCTCCTTCAAAGGGCTCCATACCACTCCACGTTTCATCAATCGCGCCGATGGCGCCATGATCTGGGACGAAGACGGCAAAAACTATGTCGACTTCTGCATGAGCTTTGGCCCTCTTATTCACGGCCACCAAGACCGCGATGTGAAAAAAGCCATCACTGATGCGCTTGATCGCGGCTGGAGCTATGGCGCCTGTGAGAAGTACTCACTTGAGCTCGCAGAATTCATGGTCGACAAGCTTTGCTTCGTTGAACAAGTTCGTTTCATGAGTTCAGGAACAGAAGCCGTGATGACCGCAATTCGCCTCGTGCGCGGAATCACCAATCGCGCGAAGATCATGAAGTTCAATGGCTGCTATCACGGCCACATGGATGCCATGCTGATCAAAGCAGGGTCAGGACTTGCGGGAACCGCAGACGCCTCATCAAAAGGCGTGACTGCACAAGTGGCCGCCGACACGTTGATTGTTGAACTTGGCGATTTGAATGCTGTGGAAGAATGCTTCAAGGCCCACCCTGGGGAGATCGCAGCGATCTTCATCGAACCTTTGCCGGCCAACAACGGTCTCCTCGTGCAAACCACGGAGTACCTCCAAGGCCTGCGTAATCTGTGCGACAAATACGGCGCGCTTTTAGTGTTCGACGAAGTCATCTCTGGCTTCCGCGTGCACTTCGGTGGCATGGCCTGCCTGACGGGTGTCCATCCGGACATCGTCACCTATGGTAAAATCATCGGCGGCGGAATGCCTGTGGGTGCCATGGCCGGCAAACGTAAACACATGGAGTATCTCGCTCCGGTAGGTCCAGTCTATCAAGCGGGTACACTTTCAGGAAACCCCGTTGCGATGGCCGCAGGCTTAGCGAACATGAAGAAGCTCACGCCTGAGGCGTACCAGTGCCTAGATCAGCAAAGTGCGGCGGTGGTGAGCTTGATGAGTGAGTTCTGTGCTAGCCAAGGTTTCGAAGATTATCAGACGCTGCGCTTTGGCTCACTCTTCTGGCCAGTGCCATCGAAGAAGTCATTTAACAACATCACGCAAATTCCAGAAAACTTGAACGCTCGTTTCTACGAACTCTTCAAGGTTCTCCTTGAGAAAGGCATCTACCTTGCGCCGAATGCATGGGAAGTCGGCTTTGTGTCGTTGGCCCACGATGAAAAAGTTTTAAAGGAAATGCGTAACCGCTTATGGTCTTAAACAAGACACCGCGCTGGTTCTACATCCTCGTAGGTTTGCTAGCGCTCGTGCTGCTGGCCCTCGGTGCGTGGTGGATCTATCTACTCACCGTCTTTGCTAAGATGATCGGTCCCACCGAAGACAAGGTCGTCAACATGCTCATGTGGGAAGGCACCACCTTCCTTGTTCTCCTCACTGCGTCCGCCGTGTCCGTGGCGGTGATGTACTGGCGCGATCTCCGTAAAACGAGTGCGCTTCAGGCTTTGTTCGCATCGCTAACTCACGAACTCAAAACCCCGCTGGCGAGCATGCGCTTGCAAGCCGAAGTCATCCGCGACCTCATCGCCGACGAATCCCATGATCATGATCAACTCACGGCCCTCACCACCCGCCTCATTCAAGACACCTCGAAGTTCGAGCACGAACTGGATAAAGGCTTGCAGCTTTCCCGTGTGGAAGGCCAGGGAACACTGACGCTTTCCCCCGTAGACCTCGCACGCTTTGTGCGAAAACTTGCAGCGAAGCAAGGGATTACTCTCGAAGTCATCGGCGAGGGAGTTGTGCTCGCTGACGAATTGGCGTTGACCATGGTATTCCGTAATCTTTTTGAAAACACCACTCGCCACAATCCCCAAGGCACCAAGGCGACCGTTAGCTTTCAGCAGCATGGGGATGCCCTAGTGTGCAGCTATAACGATCATGGAAAAATCTTTGCCGGAGATCGCAAGATGCTCGGAGAGCTTTTTTACAAGCACGATTCCAAGAAAGGCACGGGTATCGGACTGTACCTTGTAAAGCAACTCATGAAGGCGCAGCAAGGCAAACTCAGTTTCTCTCATGAAGGACCACTCGTGTTCTTCTTGGAGTTCCGGCGTGGAGAGGAGCTGGCATGAGTAAAGCAGGACTCCTCATCGTTGAAGACGAAGAAAACTTAGGTATTACGCTAAGAGATTATTTCCGTTCAAAGGGCTACACCGTTGAATGGGCTGCTACTGTTGCCGCAGCTGATGAGCTACGGATCAAGATGGGAGCTAGTCTTGACCTCGCTCTTCTAGATATCAATCTTCCTGATGGCAATGGCCTTGATCTTGCTCGCCGCTGGCGGCAAGAGCGCCGTGACTTGGTGGTGGTGTTCTTGTCGGCCATGAATGATCCTGCTTTACGAGTGGAAGGCCTGGAGATTGGCGCGGAAGACTACGTCACAAAGCCATTTGAACTGAAAGAACTCACGCTGCGCTTTGAGCGCATCCTGCAGTATCGTCGTCAAAGTGATCGCGATCCGGAAGAAATGAACTTTGGTAAGTTAGCTTTTTGGCCGCGCCGTTTTGAAGTGCGCGATGCCAGCGGAGCAATTATCGCCCTCGGACAAAAAGAAGCTGCGATCTTGCAACAGCTTCTCGCTCGCAAGGGCGAGGTCGTGAGCCGTGATGAATTGATTGAAGATATCTGGGGAGCGGAAAGCTTCCCTACAAACCGCACGGTGGATAACTACATCGTGAAACTTCGGAAGTGGTGTGAGAGCGACCCTTCTGCTCCGCTGCGAATCGTTTCGGTTCGTGGTGTGGGTTATCGCCTCGATTAGGATTGTTATGAATAATATTTTTGAAAACCGCCGCCAGACCAATGGTAAAACTCATGTGCCGGTTTGGTTTATGCGCCAAGCGGGTCGCTATCATGCGCACTATCAGGCGATCAAGGCCAAGAGTGACTTCATTTCCATGTGCAAAACACCGCAACTCGCTTGTGATGTAACGATGGGGCCTATCGAAGATTTTAAATTTGATGCTGCTATTTTGTTCTCTGATCTCTTGTTCCCGCTTGAGCACTTAGGCACCGGCCTTCGGTATGATCCAGGCCCGAAACTCGACTGGCACCTGGATTCAGTCGCCAAACTCGCCTCACTCAAAGAACTCGCTCCAGCTGAGCAGTTTTTTAAATTCCAAAAAGACGCCTGCGTTCTTTTGAAGAAAACACTCCCTACCGATCGCACACTCTTGGGTTTCGTCGGTGGTCCTTTCACACTTTATACCTACGTCACGGAAGGCTTACATGACGGCAACTTGGTTTCTGCAAAACAAGGTCTGCATGATGGGCGCTGGGAAGGTTTTCTTGAGCGACTCTTGCCGAATCTGATTACTGAAATGCGTGTCCAGGCGGAAGGCGGTGCAGATGCTGTGTGCTTGTTTGATACGGCGGCCGGCGAACTTTCACCGGGCGACTATGCACGTTTTGTCGTCCCTGCTTTAAAACATGTCATGACGGAATTTAAGAAGCTTTGCCCACAGACGCGCATCACCTACTACTCAAAACACACACAGCGTGCGCACCTTGAGGCGCTTCATGGATTGCCGATTGATACCATTGGTATCGACTGGCGCTGTGATTTGGTAGAGACACAAAAGATGTTCCCAGGGAAGTATGTGCAAGGTAACTTCGATCCGGTTTGGTTGCATTTGCCTCAGAACGTTCTCCTCGAGAATCTGCGTTCTTGGCACAAAGACCTCTTAAAACGAGGACTTGATCAGTCTAAATGGATTTGTGGCCTGGGCCATGGCGTGACCATTCAAACTCCTGAGGATAACGTCCGAAAAGTGGTGGAGTTAGTCCATAGGGAGTTCGTCTATTAGATGTGCCGTATCTTTGGCTTCAGAAGCGTTTTGCAATCGGGTGTTCACTCTAGCTTAGTGACCGCTGAAAACGCGCTCTCCTGCCAAAGCCGCCGCCATCCTGATGGCTGGGGACTCGCCTACTACCTCGCCGGTCATCCTCACGTTGTGAAATCCACCGACACCGCTGAAACCGACGATCTCTTTCGCCAGGTCTCAGGTGTGGTGAGTTCTGAAACTGTACTTGCCCACGTTCGTAAGGCCACCCATGGCCGACTCTCCCTGATCAATACCCATCCCTTCCAACATGGCCGCTGGACTTTCGCCCACAACGGCAACATCAAAGAGTTCGATGCTCTTCGAGGTGTGCTGGAGAAAATGGTTCCGGAAAAATTTCGCCGCTGGCGCCTAGGTGAAACCGATTCTGAATTGATGTTTCAATTCATGCTGTCACGCCTGGCGACCAAAATTGATCTCGAAGATCCGAAGCCGAACATCAAAGTGGTGATGGATACTCTCGCTGAGGCGTCACAAGAACTCGTGCAGGTCATTGGCCCTTTGTCTGATCGTGAGACCGGTACTCCTACTGAAAACTATCTGACGTTCGTGCTCACAAACGGACGCATGATGGTGGCCATGCAAGGCGGACTGACACTCCACTGGTCGACGCACAAGAAGAGCTGCCCTGAGCGCACCACCTGCGTCAGTTTAATGCCACTGTGTGAAGCTGCCGCCAACGATGGTGATAAGGTGAATCATCTCATTATCTCGAGTGAGCCTCTCCAGGGTCAGAATGTCTGGGTGAAAATGAAAGTCGGAGAGATGGTCGCGGTGGATGAGGGGATGTGCCTCTATCGACGCTCGATTGGCCTACCGGTTCTTTAACGTTTCCACCACAAGCTCGTCCCACACTTTCTGTTCAGAATGAAATCCATCATGGCCTGAGTTCGGAAATATCGTGTAGTGGACATTAGGCAAATGCTGAATGAGGTCGGCCTGCTCTTTGAATGTTTCGACCGGGACGTAGGTATCTTTCATACCCGCATACCAATAAAAATGAATCTTTGAATTTTTCTCAACCACTTCCTTGAACATCGTGGGAGTGAGGATGTCTCTTTTCAAAAACGTCACCCAGTTCGGATGTGGCGCACTGACCTCAGGTTGAGTCATGGCCCAGGCACATTCGTGGAACACGCTCTTCTTTAAATCGACGGCCGGAAGCAAATCTCTGCGGGCCTTGTAGCAGTAGTACTCGTCCATGGACACCGTGTTGCGATCAACCCAAGAGATGACTCTGTTGGCCGCACGCTTAATGTTGAGAGGGTTCCCGGCGCCACCACCAGCAAAAACTCCTAAAAAATTTGTGAGCTCATCCGTCTGGATTTCCCCATCAATCACTAGATACTCCATCCAGCTGTGAAGCTCGCCCCAAGAGTCAGTGAAGCCGAGCAAGGACACAAACGACTCCATCACTTCGAAACCGCAGAGCTTAACTTGCTCTTCTCCATCCATAAATTCAAAGCACCGATTCTGCACGAGCTCACGATTGAGCACATCAATCGCTTGGCGGTCAGAGGGGAACTCTGTGAGATACTGCTCAAGCACACGTGCTTGGGAAGCGATTCGCAGCTTCATTCGTTCGTAGCCGTCAGCGTTGAGAGCATTCGCGTGGGCGTGGCCAGAGAGAAGACCTTCCGGAGCGAGTTGGAGATAGCGGTGGACGACAAAGGCACCGTAGCTTTGACCGAAAGCAATCCACGGGCGATCACCTAGGAGGTGCTTCCTCACGAGCTCAGCATCAGACACGATTCCTCTTGTGCCATACAAGCGCAGCCGTTCGGCCGTCTCATCGGTAGTTCCTTGTGGGTAAAAGCTTGAGCAGCCGTTGCCTCGCTGATCAATGAAGACGAACGAGATCGGATCGGCTCCCTCCACCTCTGGTTGAGTCTTTATCAAACGTCTGAAAGAATTATGACTCGTTTCACCAGGGCCACCGTTGAAGAACACTGTAGGAGGTAGGAGGGGATCAATCTTTCCGTAATAGAAAATCTTGATTTTGTGGCCATCTGGCCGAGATGGAATTTCCGGAACATCCAGGTAGCCTTGTTGCCAGTCCGCAGGGATTTTACTGCGAAATTCTGCACAGGGATTTGGGAGGTTTTCAGCATCCGCGTACTGCTCAGGAGAGAGGATCTGGCCGTAAACTAAGTATTCGTTGACCTTAGCTTTCTTGGCGGATGAACCGCCACCGGACTTCCCACAGGACGCGAGAGTCGCAAGTAAGCTGAGAAGCACTAAGACCTTTGAAATGACGTTCATAGAGCAAGAATATCATTGGCCCCGGGCCCGGCTTGAAAGGTCTGTAAAAACTACCTAGGTATTGATGAAGAAGTCTTTCGCGAGACCCGCCTCCAGCAACTTATTCATGCGCTTAGGCACCATGCCCGTGAACTGCAGATGACCGTCCTTATACATTCCCAAGTCTTGTAAAAGGATCTTGTCCCCTTCAAAACCGGCGAGTTCGGTAATTTGCCCCACGACCCTGTTTCCATCCCGCGTTCTTTTGAGCTGGATCACAAAATCAATGGCCGTGCCGATCTGCTGGCGGATGGCGCGGACAGGCACATCGTAGCCCGACAAAAGGTAGAGATTTTCCAGACGATTAAGGCATTCACCCGGAGTATTGGAGTGCACACTCGCCATGGAGCCATCGTGACCGGTATTCATGGCTTGCAGAAGATCGAACACTTCACCGCCGCGAACCTCGCCGATCACAATTCGATCAGGGCGCATGCGGAGCGTGTTCTTCACCAGTTCGCGCATGTTCAAAGCAGCGCCGCCCGTAAAGCTTCCGGTGCGCGCCTCAAGGCGAACGACGTTCGGCAAATTAAAACTAAGCTCACGTGTATCTTCAATGGAGATCACTCGCTGAAGCGGGTTGATCTCTTGCAAAAGCAAATTCAAGAATGTGGTTTTACCTACGCCGGTTCCACCAGACACCATGACGTTGCATTTTGCTGCCACCAACGTCTTGATGAGCTTCACCCATTTCGGATCAAGCCCAAAGAGTCCAGGTGCACCATCAAAGGTCTTGATGGTTTTAAGATACTTACGAATCGTCACCGCAGGACTGCCCTGCGCGTATTCTTTGGCGATAACGTTGATACGACTTCCATCCGGAAGTGTGCCATCTAAGATGGGATACTCGGGACCGAACTTTTTTTTATTAAGTTCTGCGATCTCTTCGACAAATGCATCCAGGTCTGCAGAATCAATCTTGGCATTCAGCTTCACGAGTTCGCCCTGGTGCTCGACAAAAATAAGTTCGCACTTATTGATGATAACCTCAGTGATCCCTTGCTTCTTGCTGATCTCGTTTAAGAGATTCCAAACGCTATTGGTAGATTCCATTTTAAATCCTCTCGAACAGGAAAGGATCTTCTTCCTGTATTGAAGCCCCGTAGGACAATAAATTTGAAACTAACTGAAAGCGCTGCGCATCCGTGAGGAGTTCATAGAAACTCTCCCAGCGTGTATTGATTTGGATCAAGCGCACTAATTCGTCCGTGCCCAGAAAAAGATCGAGGTGCCACACCAACAGAACCAACCAGTCTGGCTTATCGGTACGGACCTGTTTAATCGTCATCACTCGGTCGACACCTTGTGGGACTTTGATCTCAAGGCCTCCTTCCTCTCTCATCGATAGATAGGTATTGAGAAAACGTAGATAGAGCCCTAATAGAAACAGGCGCGAATTACCGGCAAGAGATTTATCGCTAAAGCGATTTTCAAAAATGCGGATATCTTCCACCAACTCCATGTCGGTCTTGTCGGGAAAACTTCCGTGTAAAGCCTTAAAGAGATAAACAGAAGCCATGCGGTCACGAAAATGGGCCCAACCTAAAACCGTCGACACTTTCTCGAGGCCCATGTGGTGTTCATCAAACTCTTTGAAGGCACGCTCCATGACCATGGTGAGACCAGGCGCACCTCGAAGCATTTGAGGAACTGCTCCACCCCCCGCGGCCGTGGGGTTTTTAAGAAGGCCCACAAACTCGGTAGGCAAAACAAGGGCCGGTAAATTCAGCATGGATCTCTTTCCGACAAAATAACTCCGCTTTCCAAACTCATGTCCCAGAAATTGGAAGAACGTGCTTAAATTAAACCATGAATCTTCCTATCTACCAAATCATCCACATAAAGAGCGCTCAGCTAGAAGATATCGCTGCGCTCTTGCACGAAGACCTCAATCTGCGACGTCCTGTGGCCTATGTTTTGAAGACGCTTAATTTAGACGAGCAGCGCGAAGTCATCGGCGTCATTGGTAACTGGTTTGAGACGCATCAAGCGTCGTGGCGCTACCCCTATCCGGTGTTCATTGTGTCTGATTACAGCGACGCCATCGCCAACATGCCGATCTTCTCGGAAGTGGCGCATCTGCCACGATTCTATAATCAGAAAGACGTCAAAGTGACCGTCAAAGAGACCCAAATTCTCGAGCGCAACCGACTGCTCCAGCAAGAAATCAAAAATGCCGACGGACATCTCATGGCCGAAGTTGTGCAAGAGTACGGCATCAATCATAAAAAGATTTGGTACCTAGTGAAGGAAGCGAGCTTCTATGAGTATTTGCTGAAAAAACTGCGGGCGAAGGAAGGAACGAATGGATAAAAAGAAACTCATCCGTTCTCAATCCTCAGACGACCTTAAGGGTTTTGAAGAGTTCTTAGATCACGTCGACAACGACAACAGTGTTGATAAGGTCAACAAGAACGTCGGCGGAGAAAGCCTGACCTTTCTTTATCACGACAACACACGCTTGAAGAAAGTCGCAGCTCTAGTGGCTCAAAAACTTCCCGTCGCCCGTCACCATGAACAGGGCCCGAAAATCATCGAGCAACAGCGCCACGTCAATGCGCAGTTGAAGAATGACCTCTTTCGCATTCTAGATAAAAAATCATCCCCGCTGCACAAGACGCTGGCAGGCCTATGGGATGGCTTCTTCTGCGATCGCAAAAACTAGTTTTTCATCCGAGACAAAATCAACGGTCCACCGACGTGACGGAAGTCTTCGTCCGACATGGTGTCAATCTCATAACTGTTCATCTGCTCCACCATGACTTGCCGTAGCCATGGAGTGAAACCAGGAACAACACTGAGACCGAACTTCGTTGCGAACTCCGTTAAGAGTGGCATGAGGCTTGGGTCTTCTTCACCCTTTAGGAGCCATTCTTTGCCGTGCTTTTGGAAGAAGCGTTGGTAGAAAGCCTTCAACTCCTCAAGCGTCACCCCCATCTTCGCGCCATCAGTACGCTCGAAGTGACCACCAGCAAAATTGATCAGACTCGAGAGCATAATCGCCTCGAAGTCCACCGTGCCGAGTTCGTAGTTGTGATAAAAAGAATCCTGCAGATCACCCGACTCTTGCAAACGATCCATCACATGATGGAATTTTTTTACAAAAGGAAGAGCAGCGATGAAAGTATCACTCGAGGCGACCCACGAACGCCAGATGTTCATGTCATTGATCTCTTGAGCAGGTGTCGACCCATCAAGCTTCAACTTCACGGGCTCATCCATGGACTGATCAAGGAAGCTCGTCCACCAAAGCCCCAGGAAATACTCCTGATCTTCACTCTCGAAGGCCGTGCCGCCTAGCGCGCGTTTGAGTTTGCGCTTCTGTGTTTCAAGCAACGTGTTCCCTAACCGATAGAGATCAGCGAAATCCAACTTCTGAAAAATAAGTTTTGCATCACCTAATTCGGAGAGCGCAAAACTAAATCCGAGATCGAGCCGTTGGCGTGCCTTGGCCCCAGCACGAGTCATCGCCACAGCTCCCCCCTTCAGGGCTTCGTCGGCCACAATACGTGCATTCACCAAGCGAACAAAACTAAACTGCAAATAATCCCGACGGCGCATATCGCTGATGCCTTCAAGCGCGTCTTTTAGATCATTCATCCCTGCCTGGTAAGGCGTCAGTGATGAAGAATGCAGTGTCTGATTCTTCATACTGTCATCAATATCACCCGTCGCTCCCACTCTTTCTCTCAGCCATGTCTTCGCGGCCTCGGGTGAAGGCAAGAGAGTATCGAGCTCGAGAGCTTCGTAATAATCCACAAAACCAAAATCGCGCAGCCGCTCTTTTTTTCGCTGATAGGTTTCTTCTTCCAAGATCATGTAGGAATCAGAAACCATTTTGAACAGATGGGCGTAGCCATTCTCCACACCCAACTCTGAGTAGATATCTTTAACGAGTTGCTTGAGTTCTGACACGTAGGCGAAGTCTTCCGGGTACTCAATCAAAAGCTGATTATCTTCCGTAAGAAAGTAATTATCGTTATCGGGGTACTCCGGTTCTTCCGCATCGAAGGTCTGAATGGTGCACTGATTCTTGAGACAAAGAAGAAAGTCTTCCGAGCGCGCATAATCTGAGCGCACCTGTTGGTCTGGGCAGTGGCCGTAAACTTCAAGCCACCAGTTAGCAGAGGCCGGATCAATTTCATCTCGACGCCACAGATCGATGTCCAGCATGGCCTGACGTTGTTCCACCGAGAGCTTACTCAGCACAGCGGATACATGGTCTTTAGACGTCGCCCGCAACGCTAAAAAAAGCGGCTGCACTGGAATCGCCGAAAGGTCCGTTCCATGCTCGACCAATTTCTCAATGTCTTCAAATTTACGGTAGGCCTGGGCTTCTTGGAGCAGCTGACTGATGACGTCTTTTTTCATAGCAGAAGACTTACCCTATCCACCCAAGAAGCTCAAGGTGACGGGCCAGTCAGAGCTGAGGCATAATGGCTTGATATGGACGTTTTTACAGAATTTCCCACCCTTTCCACTGTGCGTGACCGCCATCCCGCTTTGCGCGGTGTGCTCTTTGACATGGATGGGACACTTTTCCAGACGGAAGAAATCCACGCCGACGTTTTGCGCCAGATGGCGATCGATTGGAAAATTCGGCCACCTTTTCCACCAGAAGAAGTGGAAATGCGTCTTAAAGGCATGGCAGATCGTCAGGTTCTCGCCATGGCGCGCAGCTGGCCCGGCTTTCCGGTAGATATGGATGAAGAGACCTTTATCAATGAGAAAAATCGCCAGCTGCTCGAACTCATTCCGCAATCTCCTTTGAGTCAATGGTGTGCGCCGGCCATGGTAGAGTTTCTTAAAGAGGTGAAAGCCGCTGGGCTCATTCTTGCGGTCGTGACCTCCAGCGAACGGGTCATCACAGACCAACTTCTTAAAGCCTCAGCCCTCACGTCACTGTTTGATTTAGTGATCACCCTGCAAGATGTGCGTTTTGCGAAACCTCATCCTTGGCCCTATTTGCAGGCCATGCAGCAACTCAACATCGGGCCACGAGAAACGGTTATTTTTGAAGATTCTGCGCCTGGACTTGCCTCTGCCAACGCCTCAGGTGCGCGCGTGATTGAAGCGCAGTGGTGGACAGGTTATTCAGCGCGACGGATATAAATCTGCCAAGCATTACCTGTTGTGGGATCGTTGCGAAGCTCACAAAACTCGACAGGATTCTTGATGCGAGGGTCGATGTCGTTCTTCACCCAAAATCTCTCTGTAAGAACTCCCACCATGTTATAGAGACCCTGGTGATTTTGTGAGTCGATCAAAAATTTAATGAAAGTTAAAGGTACGGCCGCTTCTTTACTGCCCAAGTTGTCGAAGGACTTCATTTCCTCCAGCGCTTTTCGCTGGGTGAAGTTTTTGAGTGAGCCCTCTAGCAGCTGGAGTTCCGCGCGACTGAAGACGTGGTCATAGCTAAATTTCAGCATATCCACATCGACGATCTCAAGATTCTGCAACTGGCGCACTTCTGCGGCCTGTAAGAAAGCTGATTTGATTTCAACTTTTACCTCGGCTGGCTTTTCAACTTTTGGCGGCTCAACCACCACCATTTCAACAGGCTTTTCCACGGTTTTTTCAACGACCACCGGCTTCTCTTCTGGCTTCGCGACTAGCACTGGTTTCTCCACCGGCTTTTCAACCTTGGCCTCGAAAATATTTTTCAAACCTTTCTGTTGAAACTCCTTGAGGGCCCCGTACACGAAGGCGCGACCATGAGGATAGCGGTCGCCGTATTTCTGTTTTAGATTGGCATAGACCACAGGATGGATGCTGCTCACCGCAGGTCGTGCATGCTCTTTACCGGCCATCATTTGACCGAAGCGACGCAGACAACCCTGCGCATGCCCTTCGGTGTTGAGCAGAGATACCAAGTTAGATGTACTCAACAAATAGGTGGCGAGCGGCGACGCGGACACACCGTAGATCTGGTCTTCCTCTGAGCAAATTTCTTGGAATAACTTTCTATCATCCGCGCAAGCACGCGCCATGACGTCGCTCGCTTCTGTCAGATTGCTTGCGCCACAAGATTTTTTTTCAACTCGACACTGAAGACCTACTCGTACGGCTCCCACCGTGCCATCGACTTTTCTAATTCCTTCCAGCCACTCTCGTTCAAACTTTGCATAGTTGTGCGTCTTGCCCACCACCGGAACAGAGTAAGGTTTCTGTTGGGCGAGATTTTGCAAAAACGTTTTCATGTCTTCGGACTTCGGTCGACAGCTGGCGATAAGTTCCTGAAGATCGAACTGACACACATCCGTTTTCTTCAACATCTCCATGTCATGCCGAGAGTTATCTAGCACTTCAAGAAGATAACTAAGGGCGAGCAAACGGTGACCATAGCGAATCTCATCAAAATGTTTCGACATAATCGGATGTGGGCAAGCCGAAGCACCCATCACTTCTTCGCTAAAGAAGCGTCCCCACTCCGTGGCGTCTGACCAAATGTAGGGATAGAAATAACCGCCGTAGAATTGATCGTCACCGGAAACAAAGCGACCCATGTAGGCATCATGATGAAACGACGGGCGCCAAGGACCTGCGTAAGAAGACGAACTTTTTTCACCCAGGTAACCCTCGGTGAAACTTTTTTCGAGTGGAGTGGTCGCCGTTGCTACGCCGACCAAAAGACTCAAGATGAGAGTAAAAACAAAGCGAGCCATGGTATATACGTTATCACGAGCAGTGCCCCAAGCAATAGCAGCAGAAATGGAAAACTCGCTAAATAAAGCTCAGTCACAGGCCGCTGGAAACGGAAGCTTGAGATGAAAAGATTTATTCCCACTGGCGGAGTGATGTAGCCAATTTCCAAATTAGTCAAGAACACGATCGCTAAATGGAACGGATCGACACCAAATTCTGCGGCCATAGGAAGAATGAGCGGCACAACCACGATGATGGCACTGAAGATATCCATCAAACAGCCCACGATGAGTAAGAAAATATTCAGGACCAACAGAAAGACCCACTTGTCAGTGATGTATTCGCGCATCGTCGCCAGAATTTTCATGGGCACTTCGTTGTCGACTAAGAAACTGGTGAGACCCATGGCGCTACAGAGAATCAATACGATTGCCCCTACCAACGTAAGGCTCTCTACTCCCACTCGTGGAACATCTTTCCAAAAGCTCAGATCCTTATAAAGCACGCACACCATGATCAAAACATAAACCGCCGAGAGAGTGGCAGCTTCAGTTGTCGTCGTGAAGCCTCCGTAAATACCACCTAGCACCAACAAAGGCAGTGGCAACTCCCAGCGTGAAGTCCACAAAGCACTTTTGAGTTCATTCAAGGAAAACGCCTGACGGCTCGACTTCTTTCCTTGGAGCGCAGACCATCCGGCCAGCACGGCGATCAGGAGAATTCCGGGAAAAACGCCTGCCAGAAAAATTTTATCGATATCAACTTTGGCGATGATTCCATAGAGGATGATGGGCAGACTGGGTGGAAAAAGCAGTCCCAATGAACCGCAAGTTGTTATCAATCCAAGTGCAAATTTTTCTGAATACCCTTCCTTAAGTAAGATCGGCATCAGCAATCCGCCGAGTGCGATGATAGTCACCCCGGACGCACCGGTAAAGGCCGTGAAAAAAGCGCACAGGACAATCCCCATTAGCGCCACACCACCCGGCAACCACCCCAACAGCGCGGCCGAAAGACGGAGCAAGCGCTCAGGGGATTTAGATTCCGCCATGAGATATCCAGCAAAAGTAAAAATCGGAATCGAGACGAGCGTCGGCGTGGAGGTCAAACGATACATCTCAACCGTGACCGCTGAGAGTTCGATGTCTGCGCCGAAAAATGCTATGAGTGCGATGGCACCCATCATGGCGTAGACAGGTAAGCCCCATAGAGCAAAAAATCCGATGAGGCCGTAGAGCATACTAAGCCTCGGCCTTTTTCCACGAGTCAGTCAGAACAAGGAGCCAGCGCAAGGCGAGTAGTCCCCAACCGATGGGAAAAATAATAACTAAAGAGCTCGAGTGAAGTCCGAGCAGCCCTGCACTGCCGTATTCTTTTTCAGATAGATAAAAGAGCCATGCTGACCAGGCCAAACCGGCCGTCACGATTGCGGTAGCAAGTGAGAGTAATCCTTCGACCAATTTCCGAATTTTGAGAGGCGCAAATTCCATGGGCTTCGCTAAAACATCAATCCGTATGTGAGATTTTTTTCCGACCGCAAGAATCCCTCCGCCAAACGCCGCGACGATCACTAAATGACGAACCACAGGATCAATCCACATCAGTGAACTGCCGGTCCAACGCAGGACAATTCCTATGACTGAGAGACCGAGCATCCCGACCAAACTCATGAGCAGGACAGCTCGGGCACTTTGATCAAAGCTGCGGGTGATCACTTTGACACTCCTAGCGCTTGATAAACTTGGGGTGAGAAGAGCTTGCCTTGTAATTTTTTAACAACTGTTTGGTGATATCCCTCGGCTTCCTTTTTATCAGCATCAGAAAATTTAATGAATTGCACGCCTAGTTTTTGCAATTGAGCACGGGCCTCTTCATTTTCTTTTACTGTGCGTGCGTTGGCTTCTTGTACATAACGTTTGGCTACCTCCAAGATCTTTTGCTGATTCGCTGAACTGACCTTCGCCCATTCTTTTTTTGAGATCAAAAGAGCGCCGAAGGACCACGCCGTAGGGAAATCAATAAGGTATTTAATTTTGCTGTGCCACTGCAACGCCAGAATTCCCAAAGGAGGCGCGTAAGCCGCGTCGATAATACCGGTTGAAAGTGAAGACAACACATCAGTAATGGCGAGTGGCACAGAGACAAGACCTACCGACTCGAGCATCGCCTTCACCACTTCATCTCCCTCCCAGGCCCACACTTTAACACCACGAAGAGCTTTCATCGAATCAACTTTCTTCGTGGAAACCACATACACCTGTCCCACTTCATAAAACCCAACGTTCACAAAACCTTTGGAGTCGAGAGCCTTGTTGAATGTGGGAGTCATTTTTTCAACTGTGGCCCACGCTTTCGCGCGATCATCACCAAACATGAACGGAAGCTCCATCACACGCACATCTCCGTGAATGTCGCCCAAGGTTTTTCCGGTGAAAATACCACCATGCATTTGACCGATACGCACTTTGCGTAAGACATCGGGCTCATCGCCAGCGACGCCACCGTAGTACACTTTCAGCGCCACTTCACTCTTGGTGGCAGCATCGACTTCGCGAGCAAACTTTTTGAGACTGTCCCCCCAGGTCGTTCCTTCCGGAACCAGTACGGCGAGCTTAAGATTGACGACCGCCATTGCAGAGAATGAATAAAAGCAACAAAGCAAGAGAAGGGTTTTCATCATGACCTTTTAAAAAATTTTCTTTTGAAGTGATTTGAGAATGCTCCAGCGTTTTTCGGCAATGGCATTCATGAGATTTAAATTTCCTGCGCCACTCCCCGCTTTCCAGCTCATGACTTCTTGCTCGAGCGCACGGCCCTCTTTGACGAATTCGTCCTCATCCAAGCGTGGGATCACGGAAAACTGCAGGTAGCTCACGCGGGCGAGAATGTGAGTGGGATTTTTGAGGAGAAATTTCTGAAAAAGCTCACGGCCTAGTTCGGGGTTTCCACCAAGCATGCGTGGCCTGGATGCTTCGTACTGGGCATAGAAGAGCGGGCACACGCCATTTTCAATCTCTGCATCGATGCCACACACGTGATCAAACAAAAGTTTCACGCGCGGCAATTGGCTGATGAGCACCATGTCCTGTTTTTGCATGTTGATACTCGAGGCCCATGACTGTGCAAAATAAATCAATGCAGGTAAATCCTCTTCATCCACATTTTCGCGCAAGGATTTCACGAGTTCACCCTCGTCCTTCACATCAAAAATAACGTCTTTTTCAGCGAAGTATTTTTCACCATGAGCGATGGCGCGTTTATAGAGGCTAAGAGCGCGTTGCAGTTGTGGCTTTTCATCGCTGCCTTCAACCACTTCAGGAATCATCAACGTCTCATAAACTCCGTAGGCGTAACCTGCATAGGCCTTCACAAGTGTGCGGCGAAGAACTTGGTTTCCTTCGTCCTGGGAGAGCATGGTTTCCATGAACTGAATGTTTCCTGGCGTGGCCTCGCGAAACCATTCCCAGTCTTTTTCCGCTTTAAGGGTGTCGCCACCTTTCTCGAAAAGCGGGGCCTGACTGCGCAAAGCGAGCTTACTGAGGCTGCAACTTGCCAAGGTAAGTAGCAGGACAAGGGGGTACAGGGAGGTCATGGGTCCAGACTCCAAGTGTTGAAAAACATAGGTTTCTTTATTGTAAGAAAGGGTGTCTGAGAGAGCCAGTCCCTAGTTTGGAGGTGATTTTTGCCTCCTTTCGGGCCAAATTTATCGCGCTATGCTAAAATGGTATCGAAGGGAATAATCCCGCTTAAGTCCTCTGGCGGTTCATCCGACCAGAATGCTTGAGATTAACTCTAGAAAAGGAGTCTTTGTTGGATAATCTCCATGATCATCCAGCTCGTTGACCTCCCGCCCCTCACACTTGCGGCGGTCAACACTGGAAGTCCAGGCGACCGACAAGAAAGCAGGTGTTCTATGAAAACGAAAAATGTTCCGACATTTATCATCCCAAAACCCGAAGCGACGACTGAAGCACGCCCGCTGAAAAGCTTGCGTCCGATGCGTTCATTGAACGGACTTAAAAGTCTCCGTCCAAAGAGCATTCCTGTCGTGGCCAAAGGATTTGATGAAGGTCCAAGAAGCTAGAACTGGCGCTCGAGTTCGCTCAGCGCCTTGGTCTTCGCTTCTTCAAGGGCCGTGAGTTGACGCTCATGAAGTCTCTGTAAGTATACTTTCTTCAAAACAAATCCACGTTCAAGATAGCGCTTATGGGCCGTAACAATATTACGGAAGCAGCGCTGTTTGTCCGTCTTGTTGCCGACATTCTCGCCACAGTCCCCTCTCTTAAGATCAAGCTGCCGTTCAATCTCGATTGAGAGCGTGCGGTAGCGTTCATCAAAGCCACTACCCACCTCCATTGATTCGAGGTCGCGTAAGGCCTTTTCGAGAGCTGGGCTCTCCGAGACTTTCTTATCATCGCCACTGCCAAAAGGATTTTGAAACAGCTGCGCATGCACATTGAGAGAAGCGAATAAAAAAACTAACTGAATAAATTTTGCCATGGGCCTTGCTCTCCAATCTGTTTCGTAAAATCCTGCTCCATCATGCTGCAAAACCTAGCGAGTGGAAAGCCCACGACATTAGCATAACAACCTCTGATCTGGAGAATGAACGTCAGTGCCTGGCCTTGAATTCCATAAGCGCCGGCCTTGTCGAGTGAGTCGTCGGTAGCTAAATAGTCCTGGAGAAGTCTTTCGTCGAGCGAACGAAAATCAACTTCCGTCGTTTCGACATGCTCAATACGTTTCCATCTATCTTGGTGCCAAAAATGCAAACATACGGCCGTGTGAACTTGATGAGTCTTGCCGGCGAGTTCTGTCAAAAAATGACGGGCCTCTTCCCGGTCGCGAGGCTTGCCGTAAATCTTCCCATTGAGAGCCACCACTGTGTCCGCAGAAATCACGACACTCGATTCTAGCGGCAACGTCTCGCAGAGAACCTCACCCTTTTGTCGAGCCACGGCTAATGCAAACGAACAAGGATTGGTTTCTTCTGAGGCCTCATCTGTCGCAATCGTCATGACCTGAAACGGAACCATGGTGTGACCCAAGAGTTCACGACGACGTGGAGAAGCACTTGCCAAGATGAGTTTCCAGGACTGATTATTGTTGCTTGGCATTTCTTAACATCCAACCGTAGTAGTGAAGAAAACTCATGTCACGAACTGATTCTTTTGAATGATTATGCCGGCGCTTGAAGCTGAGATAGTAGTGATCCAACGAGCGCGCGAAGTAGCGGCCGTCGAACTCTCCCAAGACAGGGCCTCCCTCAACTTGAGTCTCTTTTATTAACTTATCTAGAGAACGCAGACCCGTCGTTTCAAGTCGGCGGGTGTATTCCTTAAGGAAAGCCAGTCGGCTTTCGAGCTCGACTCCCCATAGTCGATACCCCCAGTTCTGCGCCAAGATGGCGGCACTCTCGGCGTCGTCCCAAAACGGCTTTGCACTCGCGAGCCATCTCTCACGCACCAGCATGAAACTCGGAATTCTTTTTGTCATAAGTTCACTTACAGCAAGGTCAGATGGCACACCTGTCAGTGCTTCCATAGCGCGCCCATCAGCTTCAACACTGAACCACTGCCCTTGTGTGATGGGTTCAACTTTATCGTTGGCATAACCACGGAAATGAAACTCCGCTGTCCAAGGAGTTTTACGCTCTCCTACTTCTTCTTCGTCGCGCGAGTTGAGCTTGAAGTAACTTTTCTTCGAGACACCGTAGAAGTAACTGAGCGCCACATCTTGGCCGAGCACACTGCCATTGGGGCTCACGAGAAGGTAGCGATGGGAACGGTTGGCGAATGAATTATTGGTTGCCGTGAGAGCATTGAGCGCCTGCTGTTGTTGCTCATAACCCAAGAGCTTGGGTGAAGTGGTGAGAAGAATTTGCTGCTGATCGCTCTGACCTTGATAGACAGCACGCTGGAACCACTCAAGATTCACCGTCGGATCCATGAGAGGTAAAAAAAGCGGGTCGGTCTCTGGAGCTGTCATCGTTTTTTGCGCACGACCCGTGCGCGGCTGCCAGTGTACGTAACCCTGATGAAGGCGTGCTTGGAAAAAAACTTCGTTGGCGGCGATGTTCACTTCTAAAAATCCCACACTCGACTCGGGTGCGATACGCACAAGCGTGCCATCAATAAGCGCGGCCCACAGATAGGAATTAACTCCCGTGTGAATTTCATCGCCTTCCTCAATCCGACTCAACCAGCGAGCGCGGGTCGGATGAACACCCCGATAGATTTTGCAGTCGCCGATGCAGCTGATGACCTTGCCCACTCTTTCTGGGCTGGCGGCGAGACGTTGGCGAACTTTCCAGCCGGGCTCAAGATCGCGCAAATCGCGCTCAACGATCCAGCGGCTAATATCCAGCACCCCATTGGTATCTTCCCAGCGGAGCAAACTGCGATTGCGCCCTTTGAGCGGAGGCAGGTCATAATCGGTTTTTTCCGTGGCTTTCATGGCCGCGACAATAGGGTCTTCGGCACCCCAAACGGGATGGGCGGCAGCGCACAATAAGACGATCAGGGCCCAGAGAGTTTTTTGCATGATTCCCTCTATGATGCCGCACATGTCTGTGAGGGGAAATGGAGGCAATAAATTTACGCCCGCTAAGCGTTTTGGTATTCTGTGACCTCACTTTCCCCGGGGAACCTATGTCAGACCAGACCGAGCAAACATCTCAAGAACAGTTCTCATTCATCGAGACTGAGAGAAAGATCCAAAAGCGTTGGACTGAGCGGGGAATTTTCAAAAAGTCTCTCGAGCAAACGAAGGCGAAAGCCCCGTATATCTTCTATGACGGACCTCCCTTTGCTACCGGTTTGCCTCACCACGGCCATATTGTGGCTTCGACGTTGAAAGACATCGTGCCTCGCTACTTCACCATGAAAGGCTTTTATGTCGATCGCCGCTTCGGTTGGGATTGCCATGGTCTGCCGATCGAGCAAGAGATCGATAAAAAATTCGCCATGAGCGCCGCTGACTTCGTCGCCAAGAATGGCATCGCTGCCTACAACAAAGAATGCCGCGGAATCGTGGATCGCTATGTCGTAGAGTGGGAGCGCACCATCGGCCGTCTCGGCCGTTGGGTTGATTTTGAAAACGACTACAAAACCATGGACCCGGATTTCATGGAATCCGTGTGGTGGGTGTTCAAAAGCATCTGGGATAAAAATCTCATCTATCAAGGGAACAAGATCGTTCCCTACTCGCCTGCTTTGCAAACGGCACTTTCGAACTTCGAAGCCACGCAGAACTACATGGACATCCAAGATCCTGCGGTGACTGTGCTCTTCAAGAGTTTGAAAGATCCGAAAACATTCTTCATGGCGTGGACGACCACTCCATGGACGCTTCCGTCGAACCTAGGACTGTGTGTTCATCCAGATGTGAATTATGTGAAGTTTCACGACACCGAACATGATCGCTTTTTGATTTTGGCGGAAGCGCGTGTGGAAGCTTATCAGAAGCAACTCAAGGGCGAAGTTGTTGAAACGTTCCCCGGATCAAAACTCAAAGGTGAGAAATTCGAACCGTTGTTCCCGTTCTTTGCTCACATGGCCAAAGATGGATACTTTGTTGTTTTTAATGATGAATATGTTACAACAACGGATGGTACGGGTATCGTTCACCAAGCGCCTGCTTTTGGTGAAGATGATATGCGCGTGATGAAGGCCGCTGGTTTGCGTGAGATCGTGGCACCGTTAGATAACGCTGGCCGCTTCAATGCTGAAGTGGCGCCTTTTGCTGGTATGACGTTCAAAGACGCCGACAAGGAAATCATCAAGGCCCTTAAAGATTCAGGGAAACTTTTCCTGCAATCGACGTTGGTGCACAGCTATCCGATGTGCTACCGCACAGACACTCCGCTCATGTACCGCGCCATGCCTCAGTGGTACCTCGCTGTAGAAAAAATCAAAGACAAGATGATCGCAGCAAACGAGCAGATCACGTGGGTTCCGGCGCACATCAAAGAAGGTCGCTTCGGTAAATGGCTCGAGAACGCACGCGACTGGGCGATCTCACGCAACCGTTACTGGGGAACTCCGCTGCCGATCTGGATCAACGACATCACCGGCAATGCGGTTTGTGTCGGCTCAATTGCTGAACTGGAAAAACTCACCAACTCAAAAGTCACCGATCTTCACCGCGAGTTTGTGGATCCTCTGACGTTCTCAAAAGCTGGCGAAGAAGGCGTCTACCGTCGTATCCCTGAAGTCTTGGACTGCTGGTTTGAATCAGGGGCGATGCCCTACGCGCAATTGCACTACCCGTTTGAGAACGAGAGTGTCTTCAAACAAGGTTTCCCTGCGGAATTCATCGCGGAAGGTTTAGATCAAACCCGCGGTTGGTTCTACACTCTCACCGTATTGTCAGCTGCGCTGTTCGATAAACCAGCTTTCAAAAACGTGATTGTGAACGGCATGGTGCTCGCCAACGATGGCCGCAAAATGTCGAAGCGTCTCAAAAACTACACGCCTCCTGACGAACTACTTGAAAGCCATGGCGCTGATGCCCTTCGCTTGTATCTCATCAACTCGGGTCTCGTGCGCGCAGAAGAATTGCGCTTCACCGATGACGGCGTGAAAGAGATGACCCGTCGAGTGCTTTTGCCTTGGTACAACAGCTTTAAGTTCTTCAGCACCTACGCGGAAGCGGATGGCTGGAAACCTGAATTACATTCTGAACCTGCGCAAAACATTCTTGATCAATGGATCCTCTCAAAGCTTCAAACCTTAATCGCACAAGTGAACAAAGAGATGCAGGCCTATCGTTTGTACAACGTGGTCACGCCGCTCTTCTCGTTCATCGATGATCTCACTAACTGGTACATTCGTTTAAATCGTCGCCGCTTCTGGGAAGAGGGACTTGAACAAGATAAAAAATCCGCCTACACCACTCTTCATCGCGTCCTCACGGATGTGTCGCGTTTGATGGCACCGTTCGCGCCGTTCCTCGCCGACCACACCTACATTTCTTTGACGGGCAAAGAGTCAGTGCATTTGGATTCATACCCCGATGCTGAAGAAAAGCTCATGAACCCTACGCTCGAAACCGCCGTGGATCGTATGCAGCAGGTGATCTTGCTGGGCCGCCAGAAGCGTTTACAAGACAGTGTGAAAGTCAAAACTCCACTTCGTCGTTTGTCGGTTGTTCATCAAGACGCTGCATTGATGAAAGAGATGAAAAAACTCGAAGAGTACTTGCTCGGTGAATTGAACGTGAAAGACGTTGATTATCTCACCAACGAAGCCGATTTCATTCGCCTCTACGCCAAAGCGAATTTGCCGATCCTCGGCAAGAAGCTCGGAAAAGAGATGGGCAAGTTCCGCGGAAAGATCGAAGCACTAGACTATGCGACTCTGCAGAAAGTGGAAGCTGGTCAGAACGTCACCGTCGACGGGATCGAGTTCACGCCGGAAGAAATTCTGGTGTATCGTGAAGCAAAGCCGGGCACTCAAGCCGTCACGAATCGCTTCATCACGATCAACATGGACTGTACTCTCGATCAAGAATTGATTGATGAAGGTCTGGCACGTGAGTTTGTGAATCGCATTCAACAAGCACGCAAAGCCGCGCGTTTAAATGTTTCAGATCGTGTGAATGTGACGTTGAAACTGACGGGCGCCGAAGCTGAGCAGTTAAGAGGTGTGCTTCTAAAACACAAAGCCCACATTGCCAGTGAAACTCTGGCGCTCGACATTCAGATCGCTGAGAGCGGAGCTGATTTTAAAGAAGGCCTACCGATTCTTGAAACAGCTTGTGCCATCGGACTTAAGACGGTTTGACACAAAGCTTCTTCGCAGCGACAGTAATTGAAGCGACCCCATTTATTCGAACAGTCCTTTTTGAGTTTTAACTACTTAAAGGAGTGTTATGAAGCCAACCGACCTAAATTCTAGACCTACTGAATATAAGCACGAGCGTTCAATAGCTGAGGCCG
>JAKFUR010000008.1 GCA_021732585.1 Bacteriovoracaceae bacterium | reverse complement strand
AGTTGTTCGCACGGCTTTGTTGGAAGCCGACGTTAACTTTAAAGTCGTCAAAGAGTTCATTGAAAAAGTTAAGGTCGATGCGCTCGGTGAAAAAGTTCTCAAAGGCGTTCAGCCTGGTGAGCAGTTCATCAAGATCGTGCACGATCAGCTCACGGCCCTCATGGGCGACACCCATCAAGAGCTGAATCTCAATGTTCCCGCGCCTGCAGTGATCCTCATCGTTGGTCTGAACGGTGCAGGTAAAACGACTTTCACTGGAAAGCTCGCGCTTCACTTGCGTGGCAAACTGAAGAAAGATGCCTTGATGGTGCCAGCGGATAATTTTCGCCCAGCTGCCAAAGACCAATTGATGACTCACGCTCGTAACTTGGGCGTGGACTGCTTTGATTCTGATTTGTCGATGACTCCGGCGAATATCGCACTTGCGGCGATTGAAGAGGCCAAGCGCCTTCGCAAAGATGTGGTCATCATCGATACTGCGGGTCGCTTGCAAGTCGACGAAGAACTCATGCAGCAGTTGGTGGACGTTCGTCGTGTAACCAATCCTACCGAAGTACTGCTTGTGGCCGACGCCATGACTGGCCAAGAAGCCGTCAACGTCGCCAAAGTTTTCCATGAGAAAGTGCAGCTCACAGGTGTCGTGCTTTCCAAAATGGATTCTGATGCGCGCGGTGGTGCGGCTCTTTCTATTCGTCATGCTACCGGTGTGCCTATCAAGTTCGTGTCGATGGGCGAGAAGCTTAAAGACCTTGAGCCGTTCCACCCGGATCGTCTCGCTAAACGTATTCTCGATATGGGTGACGTACTCACGTTGGTTGAGAAAGCCCAAGACGCCATTAACGAAGACGATGTGACTGGCATGATGAAGAACCTTGAGAAAGGTCGCTTCACCATCAGTGATTTTGTTCGTCAGATGGAGGCCATCAATCGCCTCGGCTCCATGGGCTCTATTCTCAAAATGATTCCCGGTATGGGCGGCATGCTTCGTCAAATGGGGGACTTGTCTCCCGCTGAAAACGAAATGAAAAAAATGCGCGTGCTGATCAACTCGATGACAGCGAAAGAACGCGAAGAAACCAAACTCTTGAAGCAAAACACCCGTATCGCACGTATCGCCAAAGGCGCGGGCCGCCCGGAAACGGACGTGCGGGACTTCCTGCAGAAGTTTGATCAGATGGAAAAAATGATGGTGGGGATGATGTCGATGATGAAAGGTGGCGCGATGCCCAATCTCCCTGGCATGGGCCCTGTGAAAGGCTTTCGCCAAGCGCCAAAAGACGCTCAGCCATTCCAACAGGGACCAGACAAGACGAAAGCGAAGCGACCTTTCGGGAAGAAGTATTTCTAGCGCTCTGTTAAAGAGTCGAAATGTTTGACTTCTCCTAGGGCGAGCGTTAAAAATGGCGTTCAATAATTTGAGGAGCATTTCAATGGTTAAGATTCGCATGACACGTTTGGGCCGGAAAAACCTTCCGATCTACTCGATCGTCGCTACAGACTCACGTTCACCTCGTGATGGTCAGTTCCTGGAGAAGTTGGGGCAGTACAACCCTAAGGCACCAGAAACTCTCAAGAGCGTAAATGTTGAAGGTATTAAGGCTTGGTTGAGCAAAGGTGCTCAACTCTCTGATACCGTAAGAACTTTGCTTAAGAAGAACAACATCAAGTTATAATGGTTGGGTCTCTTCCCAGCCGTTTAACCTAGGACGTTGTTATGAGTGAGCTCAAAGATTTGATGGTGTATGTCTCCAAGGCTTTGGTGGATATGCCGGATAAAGTAGAAGTGAACGAGATTTCTGGTGAGCAAACCACCGTACTCGAACTCAAGGTCGACAAGACTGATTTGGGTAAAGTGATTGGCAAGCAAGGCCGTACTGCTCGCGCACTCCGAACCATCTTGAATGCCGCCTCTACGAAGCTTCGCAAGCGTTCGGTGCTCGAAATCATCGAATAGCGATTCAACTGATACCCAAGGAAATCCTGGTCCCTCATCGGAGTGACCAGGATTTTTTATTTTATGGCCTCTTCCAATCGCGTTCTCTTGGGATACTCCGCCAAGCCCCATGGTCTCAAAGGCCATGCCGTGTTTGTTTTGCCCTCGGGTAAAGACACCCACTTGAAGGTTGGCCACCAAGTTTGGCTTCAACCCGTCGATCGCTCCGAGCTACCGAAAGACGGCCGTGAGTTCACCATCCATGAGATCAAGAAAGGCAACGACGTACTGGTGCTTCTTGATGGCATCGTCGATCGCACTGCTCTTGAGGCGATTCTTCCTTTTGAAATTTTTTGCGAACGCTCACAGTTTCCCGCTCTTAAAGCGGGTGAGTTCTATGTCACCGACTTGCTCGGCCTCATCGCGGTGGATGAAACGGGCAAGACCGTTGGAAAGATCCGCTCTTACTTTGAAACTCCCGCGCAATTGATCTTCACGATCGCCTTAACTAGTGGCGGAGAGGTCGATCTGCCTTATGTGAAACACTTCTTTCCTAAAGTTGATCTCGCCGCGGGCACCGTGCAGATCCTTTTGCCCGAGGACATCTAGTGATCACTCGCCGCATCTGGATTATGACTCTATTTCCAGAATTTTTTAAGCCACTGCTGGATTGCGGAGTCGCAGGCCAAGCACTGCGTGGCGAGCGTGCGGAATCGATCAAGTTTGATGTTCGCTTAGTGAATGTGCGTGATTGGGGCATGGGCAACTACAAAGCCGTGGATGATACGCCCTACGGTGGCGGCCCGGGCATGGTCATGCGCGCGGATGTACTCGCCAGTGCATTTAATGAAGGCGTGATGATTCCCGGTGGCTACGCTGATAAGAGTGAACTCACTGTCATCTACACCGGACCTCGCGGAACGCCTTGGAATAATCAAGTCGCGCGCGCCTTTGGTGAACAGACTCTGACTGATAAAGACATCGTGTTCATCTGTGGCCGCTATGAAGGCATTGATGAGCGTTTTCTCACTCATTACGTTGATCTGACTTTCTCTTTGGGTGATTACGTTCTTACCGGCGGCGAGTTGGCTGTGATGACCATGCTGGATTCCAGTGTGCGATTTGTTCCAGGCATTCTTGGGAATAAGTCATCGGCGAATGAAGACTCGTTTGAAGATGGCTTGCTGGAATGCCCGCAGTATACTAAGCCCCGCGAGTTTGAAGGGGAGAGTGTTCCGGAAGTGCTCGCCAATGGAAACCACGCCAAAATCAAAGATTGGCAACAAGATCAGAAAGAACTGATGACAAAAATTCATAGACCCGATTTATTAAGCAAGACCTCTCGCTAGGGGCACCTAGAAATTTCGTTCCAAGCATGAAGTCTTTCTACTTTATGCCCACCTTCCATTGCGATTAATCCACAATTAATTATAGCTTCCGCGGATGCTTATCTCTTTAGATTTCAAGGATAATGACGTGGATTTGACATGTATGCATAAAGTGCATACAATCAGGAAGGTTTAAAGATGGGGAAAGTCTTTAAACTGAAGATTTTCGACGGAGTAATTGAGCTATTCTTTTACCAAAACTAAGGACAACGCGTTCATGTCCATATTCGCCACAAAGATGGAAGAGAAGTGAAGATTTGGCTGGATGATTATTCCATCGCTTATAGCCAGTTTCGCCTCTCTGAAAATCAAGACCTCATTAAACTTGCGAGAAAATATGAAAAAGTCATCAAAACAGCTTGGGAAAACGCTTTCAAAAATAACGGCTAAGGATGATATTAAACGTGCTTTAGAAGCTCCGCTCAGTGATGGCAAAATTCGAGTTACAACTTACATCGATGCGGATGTTTACTTGGCGCTTAATAATGAAGCAAGGCAGGCCAGTGAGAAATATCAGACACTGTTAAATAAGTATTTGCGGGCAGCCGTTTTAAGAGAAATTAATCCTGCAGACATTAAGCGTATTCAAATTGCTTTAGAGAAAAAATAGAGTAGGAAGTCAGATGGCATCAGTGAAATTAAGAGTTCCGCTCTATGTTGGTCTCGTTCATGGCCCGGTTCGCGACAAAGCGGGCAGTGAGGTCACGACTTCAGTGACCAACTTGGACATTCACGATATCTCTCGCACTTGTCGCACATTCGGCGTCTCCCGCTATTTTCTCATCACCCCATTACAGATTCAGCATGAGCTGGTGAATCGCATCTTGGGGCATTGGGAGAGTGATAAGGGGAGCCTCTACAACCCCGATCGTTCGGATGCTTTGGCCTCAACTGAGCTCGTGAACACCATCGCTGATGCGCAGAGCGCAATCGAGAAACTTGAGCGCAAAAAGCCGCTCACGGTTGTCACCGGGGCCCAATTGCAGGGTCACGGCGATGAAAATGCTCTTGCGCAGAAGGCCATCCTTGACCAAACGCCCATCCTCCTGTTATTTGGTACCGGCTGGGGATTACTCGCCTCTACCACAGACCAAGCGGATTTCCGTTTGGGGCCAATCACAAGTTGCGCCCAAGATGACTATAACCATCTTTCTGTCCGCTCTGCCGTCGCCATTTATGTCGATCGTTTAGCAAGAAGCCTCTGTTCCCCTTAACAATTTTCCTTCCCTCTGGTTTTTGTAAATCGTGTGATCCACGTTGAACGAATGGAAGATCTGATGAAGAGGTTTGTATGTCGAATCTAGTGAAATTGGTTGAGAAGAATCACACCATCACACGCGCGAAAGAACTCCCTGAGTTCCGCACGGGTGACACCGTTAACGTGGGTGTGCGTATTAAAGAAGGCGAGAAGACTCGTACTCAGTACTTCCAAGGCACATGCATCGCCATGAAAGCCCCAGGAAGTTACCAGGGTCACTTCCGCGTTCGTAAGATCTCTGACGGCGTTGGCGTTGAGCGCGTTTTCCCATTCCACTCACCGGTTGTTGAATCGGTTGAGATCTTGGTGAAGGGTAAATCACGTCGCGCGAAACACTTGTACCTCCGCGACCGCGTCGGCAAAGCCAGCCGTATCGCTGTTGACTACACTCGCGAGTAATTTAATTAGGGCCCCTCTGGGGCCCTTTTTTTTGCCTTCATGACATTCGAATCAAAATTCCTCACTACTTTTCCCTGCTGGCTCGTCGCGACTGATGAAGCAGGTCGAGGTCCGCTTGCGGGGCCTGTGGTTGCTGGTGCCGTCGCCCTTCGTGTGGAATCACAGGCACAACTTAAGCAGGTGATCACTGAATTGCGTACCGTCGGTGTGAACGATTCAAAAAAACTCACGGCCAATCGTCGGGAAGCGATAGCCGTTCGTACTTGGAAAAATTTGCAGATTACGTGGACACAACTCGACGCTGGAGAAATTGATCGCATCAATATTCTTGCGGCTTCTTTGCAGGCCATGAAACTGGCGGCGGAAGAAGCTGTTTCAAGTGACAAAAATCTTCCTGTGGTGTGGCTGATTGATGGCAATCGCAAACCGAAAGATGCTAATGCCGCTTGGAAAGTCCATCCAATCGTCAAAGGTGATTCGCATAGTGCACTCATCGGTCTGGCTTCCGTGATGGCGAAGGTTCAGCGTGACGGCATCATGCAAAAGCTCCATCAACAATATCCTCAATACGGCTTTGATCAGCACGCCGGATACCCCACAGAAAAACACCGCCAGGCCATCATCAACCACGGGCCGACACCCATCCATCGGCAAACCTTCCGCGGCGTGCGGGAATATCTCACGCGGTAAAAAACGCGAGCAGCTGGTCTCAAAAAAATTTCATGAAAACGGATTGGCGGTCTTGGTTGCCCCCATCGTTTTGCGTTCGCGCGGAATGGGGCAATGTGATCTCGTCAGGTTTTTACCGCTCACACGTTGTGTAGAAGTTTTAGAAATTAAAGGAAAGGATATGTGGGTCTCGCATACACAGTCTCGTCGCCTGCGCGAAGCCGGGACTTTTATCGGAAAAATCTTAGGTGCCAGCGTAGTTCTACGCTCTGGCGTTTGCAAAGAATCGGATTCTCCATTAACCTTTTAGTATGAAGACTTTCTACTCGATGATTCTCACTTTTGTCATCACGGCTTCGCTCGTGGCAATCCCTCGAACAGCTCATGCTCAGGCAAAAGAAGGATTACCGCCACAAGCAAAAGCATTCTTGCTCGTGAGCGGTTATGGTGCTGCTGGTGGGGCCATGCTTGGTCTTGCTAGTATGGCATTTGGGACGTCCTCGCGTGCTATCGCGCAAGGAGCCTCGATAGGTTTGTACGCAGGTATTCTTTTCGGGACCTATGTCATCGTATCTCATGCCCAACGTAAAAACCGCGGCAGTTACGACAACTCAACGCCGTACCAAGACGATAGTAACTACGACGGTGACTACGGTGAAGGTGAATCGAAAGACAGTGCTGGCGGTGGATTCTTTGATTCGTCGTATGAAGCTCGCCCGAATAAAACCTTCACCACTGCTGCGAACTATCACACCATGGAAACAAAAAAGGGGAGCAGCTTGCCCCCCTTACAAATTAACGTTTTCACTTACACTTTCTAGTTTTCGAATGTTCTTCCGCGAGCTCCGAAGCGGTTGAGACTCTCCGTCTCGTCGTTATCGAAGTTGAGCTGCTCAGCGAGATGTTCCGCCTCATCCAGTCCATAAAGCTTGAAGACCTTCACGAACTCGGTGCGTACGTTGCCGAGAGAGATGATGCGCTTGTTGGTTTCTTTGAGCAGCTTGAGCGTCTCAACGAAATGGCAGATGCCTGAAGAGCCCACGAAATCAATGGCGCCGAGATCGATTGTGATCTTAGCATTAGGATGTTTGACTGCGAGGACTTGCAATTCTTGGCGAAGAGGGATGCTGTGCTCATAATTCAGGTCGCCTTGCATGTGAATCACGATATTACCTTGGGCGTCACGAATCATTTTGGCCTGCATACTCATTGATTTTCCTTTTGCCGTCGTCCTGACGGGTCATCCTGCTATAATATCATTGAACAGGGCCCTCACCTGAGAGGGCAAAATTTGCAAAAGAGTCACTATGGCGCGCCTTATTCTTCTCAACATGCCTATTGGACAAGTAGCCGACTTGACCGCACGGGTACGTCAGGCACTGGAAAACGGTGTGCATTTCGCAGTGGAAGACAGCCGTACCTTTCGCGAATTTTTAGGCAAGGCGGGGATCAGTTCAGAGGGCAAGCATGTGCTCTCGTTGCATGACCATAGCTCAGAAGCGAAGTGGGAACGTTTGCTCGAGATCGTATGGTCGGGCCAGGATCTGTATGTGTGCTCGGAAGCGGGCAGTCCGATTCTTTCTGATCCGGCTTTTCCATTGGTGCGATTGGCCTACGAGAAGGGAGTTGAGGTCGATAGCTATTCGGGAATAAGCGCTGTGACAGCGGCTTTAGAGCTGGCGGGCCTGCCGCCGTTACCCTTTGCTTTTCACGGATTTTTGTCGCGCGATGAAGGCAAAGTGAAAGGCTATTTGAGTACGCTGGGACAAGGAACGCATGTGTTTTTTGAGGCGCCGGGCCGCATTCGTCAAACGCTAGAACTTGCGATGGAATTATGGCCACAAGCTGATTACGCCGTTGTAAAAGAGATGAGTAAAACATTTCAGAAAGTGGTGCGTTTCACGGGCAAAGAGGGCTTTGCTGCCTTCGATGATGTGATGGAGCGGGGAGAGTTTGTCTGGCTAGTCCATTTGGCCAGTGACCCACGACCTCGACTACCTGAAAACGTCCGACGTGAAGCCATCGCGATGCTCGAGCAAGGTGCGGGACAAAAGGCGTTGTCACGTTTGTTGGGCGAAATCTTGGAGCGCCCCTCCAAGGAAATATATGCCGAACTGATGAAGCAGACGAAAGAGTATTAGAATTTTCTTAATGAGCATGAATCTATGAAAGTTAAAATCCTGGGCGGTCATGGTGGTGTAACGATCGGCGCCCATGCCACATCGTTTTTGATTGATGATCAATTGTTGATTGATGCCGGCTCTGTGGCTTCAACCATTTCGATTGAAAAGCAAAGTCGCATCGACAACATTCTCATTTCTCATCCGCACCTCGATCACATTAAAGATCTCGCATTTCTTTGTGATAACTGTTTTGGCATGCGTGAGAAACCTTTTCAGGTTTGGACACATACTACGGTCATGGGGATGATTAAAACACATCTCTTTAATGATTCCATCTGGCCTGATTTTTCAGTCCTTCCGACCAAAAAAAATCCAACGATTCAATTCAATGCACTCGCACCGGAAGTCACTGTTGAGATCGGGGGCTACTTGGTAACGCCCGTGCTGGTGCAGCACCCGAGCGATGCCATGGGGTACATCGTTGAGAAGGAAGGGAAGGCGATTCTTTTCACGCTTGATACCGCAGCGACCACGCGCATTTGGCAGAAGGCCCATCAGTATCCGGCACTCAAAGCTATTTTTACGGAAGTGAGCTTTCCAAATAAGTTACAAAAAGTGGCCACGGCGAGCGACCACCACACTCCGCAGACTCTCGCGGAAGAACTTAAAAAAATGCCACCAGGTGTGCCCGTCATCTTGACTCACATCAAGCCCAACTTCCGTGCGGAGCTCGAACAAGAGATTGCGGAACTCGGCGAGTCCCGCATTCAGATCATGAGTCGAGATGGAATGGAATTCAATTTCTAGAAAAGTCTTTTAGCGCAATCCAGGCTTGAACAAACTCTGCCCGGCCTTCGGAATAACCATCTGCTGTGGTTGTTGGAATGGTCCAGAGGACGCAGGTGCCGCAGGTGCTGCCACACCCACAATGACTGTGGAGAACGTACAACGATAGTTTTTCCCGTCTTTGCCAGTATAAGACGCACTTGCTTCTGTGGTTGTCGTTGTGCGTGGAGCATCCACGATCGCCGTTCCGACTTTGTTGGCAGTAGTAAACGAAAAGCCTGTGTAGGTTGGCTCGCCTTCGGGTTCCGTTGTAGATGTGGTTCCTAGCAATGTTGCAGACAATTGAATTTTGCCGTCGCTACGGGTTGTTTGGGCCACGGACATACGACATAGCTCTGTTCCACTCGCAGCAGCGGCTTTGGTCTGCGTACATTCTACTGTTTGTGTGCCTGCTGTCGCGACGATACTCGCAACGACTTCAGAGGGAGTGCCCGTAGGTGCGTCGAACTCTACGACCCGACTGCTATCAGCGGCGCCGGCCGTTCCCGAAGCGACGTTGTTGGGTGTCCAGGCAATCGCGTCCGGAGTGATCGAAGTGAAGGTTGCAGTTACTGTGGCTTTAAATTTGCCACCGGTATGAGGAGTCAGATCGCCGATGGTGAGTGCACAAGCTGCGGCTTCGCCCTCGAGTTGAATCGTCTTCGTGCAGCTCAATGCTTCTGCGCCCTCAGCGGCTGCTGCCGTTGCAGTGACAACGACTGTTCCTTGCGAGCGTGGAACGGTGATCGAAAGGGCTCCTTCTTCACCAGGAGTGATGGCGGTGTCGCCTTGTGTGACCGTCATGGCACGATCTGCCGGCCACAAAGCTTCATTTTTTGTAACAGTGAGTGTGATGTTAGCATTGGTACCGTCGTTGACGATGGTCTCGCTGATGGTACAGGCCACGTTGTCGGCCGGAAAGGCAGCGCTGCCTTGGCAAGTGATGGCGGTACCACCTGCCGGTGTGTAGCTCGCTTCAACAGGCACGGCGGTCGCATCAGCAGCAATGCCATCGAGATTTTCTGCTGCCAGCCTGAGTCCCGACTGTCCAGCGACCACGGCGCCATTCGCTTTCCAGACGATGTTACTCGCGGTCACCCCTTCGGCGAGACCGTTTACGGCCACCGTCGCAGCGACTGAAACCTTACCGTCGGCCGCGCGAGTTGAGGTCGCGGCGCTGATGGTACATGTGAGTGTAGAAGGAAGTTCAGGGATAGGAAGAGGACACCAGCTTGTCGCTCCGGCCGGTCGTGCTTTAAGACCCGCAAGAGCAGTTTGATAAGTACTAATATTATCGAGTGCCTTGTTCGCGTCGGTGCTTAAAACACATGTGCTATTGGTATTGCCAGGAGGACAAGGGGTTCCACTTGCATTACCAGGACTCGCGCGATCAACGACCCAACGGTTACTGTACTGAATAAGCGCACGATTCAGGTTTTCTTGCGAAACCACAGCGTCACCAGATTCGCCCATCAAGTTGTAGAAGTTCGATGAATAGTTTCGGATGAAAGAGAGATCATTGGCAAAGTTCTGAATGCCAGGAGGCAAGACCGCTCTTACACAAGCGCCTTGCGGATTTAGCTTCTCGAGGACGAGTGACGTTTGTGACAAGAGTGCGTTACAGGTTCTGTGGTCTTTCATGTAGCTCGAATACGCAGCCGACATGCGCGTGACCCAATTCGGCGCCCGCTGATTCATCTGGCCATCACAGATACAAAGGTTAGTGATCGCATGAAGCAAACGACCGAATTCTACAGCAATAGTTGGGTTTCTAGCGATACTTTCAGCAATTCGATCAAGGCGGTTGTCCCGCCGTGCTGGATCGCGAACGACCATCATCATACAAGCTAGAGTTGCATTGTGATCGACGCTGCGATTTCCGCTATCCATAGGAACGCAGCTCGCACGAGTAGGTGTGCCGGATGCGGGATATTCTTCGTAACCAAAGAGCATCGGATTGCATGCCATCTGAGTGCCAGTGCAACCACTCGCACTGGCGAGTTGGTCGTGGCGACGACGGATGTTTTCGTCGACGGAGCAAGCAGGACGTTGGCAAATGCGCCTTCCACTACCATTCACCTGAACAAAAGTGCTTTCGTAGCTGCCATAGATGCAGGTTTCAGCAGCTCGTGAAGGTCGTACGTCGTTACCAGCACGATTGTGGCAACGACCCCAGTTCTGCGTGCCGGCTGCATAGGCAGAGGGGACGGCCAATTCATTCAGGCGCTTGAGAATTTTTTGTACGTCTTCCCAGCGTTGTTGTCGCACAGTTTTTTCGAGAGAGGCGTCATTCATGGCCCCGTTCTCGATCATCTCCTGTTCCATGTCGGAAAGGGTTTGCATGAAGGACAGAATGAACTGGCGTTTGTCGCTCGGATCAAGTGAGACGAATTTTTGATAGTCGACATACTCATTAAAGTAGGGACTTTGCGCTACGACAGGGCGCGCGATAAGCAGCGCGCTTAATAGGACCAGGCATGATACCAGGCGGACGGTCATAGTTTCTCCCAACTGCCTTTCGGACTAAAGACCACTTATCTTGAATTTTAATGGACTTCCCTGGTCGGACATAGCAAATCCGATGACTTCTCGGTTAGTCCCTGGCATTGTATGAAATTACAGTAGGTTAAGAGTTTTTCACTCGGCTCAAGAGAGCTGAGAACGTTGCCGCTAAAATTGGGCAGGAGTTTGTAGCATGGGCCATTTTCACCAAGTCAAAAATCCAAAACTGAAAAACCTTAAAAAAGGTCCAACTAACACGCCAGAAGGTTTGTGGAAGAAGTGCGTTTCCTGCGGCGAAATCATGCAAACTGAAAAACTGGAAGAGAACGCGCAAGTATGTCCCTACTGCGATCATCATTACCGTCTCGGTGCGGCCGAACGCTTGGATCTTTTGTGCGATGAGGGAACTTTTCAAGAGCACGGCAGCGAGCTTGCGAGCACGAACCCTCTTCAGTTCACCGATAAAATTAGTTACGAAGAGCGCCTCAAGAGTGCCTACAAAAAAACCGGTCTGCGCGATGGGACTGTGTGTGGTGTGGGCCTCATGGAAGGTCAACCCGTCGCCTACGCCATCATGGATTTTAACTTCATGGGTGGCTCCATGGGTGTCGTCACAGGTGAGAAAGTCGCTTTGGCGATGGATCTCGCTTTCGAGAAGAAGATTCCTTGTGTCGTCGTGAGCTGCTCTGGCGGTGCGCGCATGCAGGAAGGGATTTTATCTTTGATGCAAATGGCGAAGACCTCGGCTTCACGGGCGCGCCTGAAAGAAGCAGGTTTGCCCTACGTGTCTGTGCTGACTGATCCAACGACAGGTGGCTGTGCTGCTAGCTATGCCATGTTGGGCGATCTCAATATTGCGGAACCGAAAGCGCTGATTGGTTTTGCAGGCCCACGCGTGATCGAGCAATCTATTCGCCAAACACTCCCGGAAGGCTTTCAGCGTTCGGAGTTTTTGAAAGACCACGGTTTCATCGATCGTATCTGCCATCGCAAATCTCTGAAGAAAGAACTTTCGTTTTTCCTTCGTTTATTGGCGCCCGTCGCAGGAACATGACAGCGACGGAGCTGCAGGATTGGTTGCTGTCCCACTACGGAAGGGAAACTTTTCTGCCAGGTCTCGAGCGAGTCGTTGGGTTTCTAAAATCTGAAATTGCAGCGATTGAAAGTTTAAAACCCATCATCATCACTGTGGCCGGCACCAATGGGAAAGGCGAGACAGCGCTGACCTTAGCGCACATGGCCCGAGATGCCGGTGTTCCGTTTGTTCTTTGGACTTCTCCTCATTTGCTTTCCGTCACTGAGCGCTTTCAAAACAATCAGGGAGAAATTCTCGTCGAGCAACTTGAAGAGAAGCTGGTTGCGGGCGAAGAAATACGCCGCCATCGCGGCGTCGGCCTCAGCTACTACGAAGCCCTGTGGGCGGTCTTCATGCGCTGGGGTATTGAGCAGAAGGCCAAGCTTTGGATCCTGGAAGTGGGTCTCGGTGGTCGTTTGGATGCTGTGAATGTGCTCAACGCGGATGTGGTCGCGCTCACCTCCATCTCTCGTGATCATCAAGATCTTCTCGGGACGACCTACAAAAAAATTCTGCAGGAAAAACTAGGTGTGCTGCGAGCGGGACGCCGCCTGGTTTCGGCACTTGAGCTGCGTTATTTGCGGCAATTGACCCTGCCACAGGTCGAAGAACAAAAACTGAGCTGGAGTGATCTGTTTGAAACAGGTGAATTGAGCTGTAAAAGTAGTTTTTCCGAGCGAAATCGCAAGCTGGCCTTGGCGACGTGGAAAGCGGCCGGCTTCTCTGAAGTAGCTTTGCCTAGCGTTGTTTTGGCAGGTCGAGGTGAAACATGGCACTGGCAGCAACATGAATGGGTCTTCTACGGCTCACATAATCCCGACGGGATGCGGAAAATGGTTCAATTTCTGCAGTCAAATTCCTACAATCTACGGAAGGAGTTTTTCCATCAAATCTGGGTCGCCTTTTCACAAAGGCCTGAAGCAGATTTGCGATCGATGGTGAGGATGGTCTCAAGGCTTGCAAACAAGCAAACGGACGTTTTCATCACGCGGTTTACTCATCCCAAGGCGGCAAGTGGGGATGGGTGGTGGAGGCATGGCGAGGGATCGTCGGCCACGTATATCCATGAATGGACCGAGCTGTTATCAAAACTCAAATCAAATGAACCCCAGCGCGTGCTGGTGGTCGGGTCCTATTATTTCGTGGCCGAAGTTCAATCTTATCTTCGCGCTCATTCTTCTTCTTCTGCTTCCACAGATATCGCAAGCCGCTGAACCGCAGATGCAGTTGGGCGATGCCCTTTCGATTTTCTCTGATCGTGCTTTTCGCAAAGAGAATGGGGATGTGTTTGAAGCCGTCGGCAACGTCGTTGTCGTGAGCGAGAAAGACACTCTCTATGGCGAATCCGCGACGTTTGATCGCAGGACTATGCTGTTCAAAGTGGAAGGTAACGTGCGCTTCATCACGCAAGACCTTACACTCTATGGCTCACGTCTCGAGTACCATGCGAACACCGGCTACGCTGAAATCGAAAATGCTCGCATCATCCATCCGCAGTTCAATATTGTCGCTCGCAAGATCAAGCGACGTGCAGAGAAGGTTATTGAAGCTGAAGAAGCTGAGTTCACCACCTGCCGCGATTGTGTGGAGTCGTGGTCGGTCTACGGTAAGAAGATCGTCATCTTTTTAGATGATCGTGTGGAAGTGAACCATGGCCTTCTCAAGGTCAAAGGCGTGAGTGTGGTCTATCTGCCGTACATGGTGGTGCCACTTTCAAAACGTAAAACCGGTTTGCTCTTTCCGCTTCCTTCGGCCCGTGAAGGGGAAGGTCTCTCTTTGCAACAGCCTTTCTTCTGGGCGATCGGCGAAGATAAAGACATGACAATCACACCGAGTTTTTGGGGCGCGCGCGGTTACGGTGGTGATGTTGAGTATCGTCAGCGCTTTGCCCCGAATCGCTGGTTCAGTACCAACGCTCGCGTGGTGAACGATTCGATTTATCTGCCGGACAAGACCAGCCAAAGTTCCTCGGGAGAAAATTACACCCGTCACTTTGGGACGATTGAAAATCATTGGCAGTGGTCACCGAACTGGTCTCATCACCTTCGTTACACCTCAACCCGTGATCTCGACATCACGTTGGACAATCGGCAGTACGTAGAGCCCGATGTGATCTCCAGTGATTTTGGTTTCAACGGTTTCCTCGATGGCCGTGGAGACAAATGGGCCTTGAGCTTACAGGCCGATTATCTTCGCAATCAGCTTTTCAGCGACCCTGACGAGTTCGATCGCTCCTATGTACAGACCTTGCCACGGTTGGCCTTCGGAACCACGCCGCAGACTTTACTGCAATCTGATGTGCCCATGTTCCGACATGTGGTGGCCGGCGTAGATGGGAGTTTTACTCGCTTCAGACGTGTAGACGGGGAAGACACCGTACCGTTACGTGATGCTGACCGTGTAACTGCGAATCCTTATCTGTTATGGCAGTTTTTTACTTGGGGGCCTCTCGCATTTAAGACCGAGGTTCGCTGGGATTTCCAGAAGTACAATTTCGTTAAGGCAGAAGAAGCGCAGTTTGCTGAAAAGAACGCGACTCTCTTGAAGACGGAAGCATCGTTTACCATGGACCGGATTTTTGGTTTGGCCTATGAAGAAAAGATCCCGACTAAAGAGCTGTCTCCTGAAACTCTTGCGTTGTTGAGAGCACAGAACCAGACTCCAGGTCCCAAGCCGCTGAGTCGTTCCACTCGCCAGAGGAAGTTCGTCGGCAAGCTCCCATCATTCGAGCGCAGCTTAACGGATGAGGGCGTGCAAGTCGCGCGACATGCGTACCGGCACTCGCAGGAATTCAAATTCATTCACCATTACATCAGCAATGAGAATAAAACCGGGAACAAAAATTTCCTTCGGCAGATTGAAAACAACACCGGTTGGTTTGATTACGCGGACGCCATTCGCTCACAAGAATATTTGCTGGGTGCCAACACCACACGAACGATTATTCCTGCGTCGAACACTCTCGAGTTGCAGTGGAACAACGTCTTGATTCGGAAATCTCCGCGCCTGACGGACTGGCGCACGGATCAACGTTACCTGCGTGACAATTTCAGCTACAGCAAGATGGGCTACTTCAATGTGTCCCAGGGTTATTTGTTTGATCAAGAACTTGTTGAGTTCCGTGACCGACTCACTCGCTTAGCTGTGCAAACAGGTTATCAAGCACGTCGCTGGGGAATCTCGGTTTCGGAGTACTTTTTTCACCAAAACAGTCAGCATCTTTTTCAAGTGGCCTGGCAGAGAGAATTTGATTTCTTCAACTTCGTCACGGCCTATAACTACAACTCCTTCGACGAATCAAAACTCAAAACGTTGTCCGCCGGTGTGCAAGTTCGACCCACCGATGTGATTGGTGTGTCTTATTCACGCCAAATCGATTTGCAGCAGAATGAAGACTTAAAAACTATCTATGGTGTCGATATCATGCCTAATAATAATTGCTGGATATTAAGCCTGAGTCGTGAACAAGTCCTTGGTGTGACTCGACATGCTTTCAACGTTCTCTTTAACTTCGGTGATGAGCGTTTTGCGAACTACCGACGCGATTGGTTTCGCGTAAAACGATTCTAAGATGAGCCAGGTTTGGTTAGTAGATTTCGATGACAGCTTCACCTACAACATCGCAGCTGAATTTTTGCGCCATGGTATTGAATGCAAAGTGATTCCCTGGCGTGAATGGACGGTGCCGAGCACTCGCTTCCCTCGGCTTCTCGTCCTAGGCCCTGGCCCTGGTCACCCTGATGAATACCAAATAGAAGATCGTCTGATGGCCTGGTGGAAAACCTCAGTGCCCATCGCGGGCATTTGTTTGGGTCATCAGTTCATTGCCCGTTTCTTAGGGTTACCAGTGGCGCGTTCTAAACATCCCGCCCACGGGGAAGCTTTTATTTGGCCGGTGCCACTTCCGTGGCAGCGAAAATTGAATCTCCCTAAGCAAGTCGAAGTTCAGCGCTACAACTCCTTAGGTGTTCCCGCACGCACACTTCCGCGAGGATGGACGGGCTGGGAAGAGGGTGGAGAGTGGATGGCCCTCTCTCATGAGCGCGCGTTGTCTTATCAATTTCATCCAGAATCAGTGGGCACATCTTGCCCGGACGCCTTCTTCCTGCCCCTATGTCGCCTTGCCTTATAATAGGAAGGCGAGGTTCTCATGTCCCACATTCTTATTTCTAACGACGATGGCGTCTTCGCCCCAGGTATTAAATCCCTACGCGCGCGTTTGCAAAAAGATCATCGAGTCACGGTGGTCGCGCCTACGGAAGAACGCTCGACCACTGGCCACAGTCTCACACTCGATAAACCACTGCGCTTAGAAGAATTTGAAAAAGACGTGTGGGGCTGCACAGGCTTTCCTGCTGACTGCTCTCTCATCGGCCTTGGGCATGTTTGTAAAAACGATCGCCCCGACATGGTGGTCACAGGCATTAATCGTGGCGCTAATCTCGGACAAGATCTTTATTACTCAGGCACCATCGGTGCGGCCCGTGAAGCCGCCTTTCATCGTGTGCCTGCTCTGGCCACCAGCCTTGTGTTTCAAAAAGTGGTCACACCTGAACCTCACTATGATTCCGCCGCAGAAATCGCTGCGTGGATTATTGAAGCGGGTATCTTGCAATTGCTTCCTGAATTTTCTCTGCTCAATTTGAATGTACCGGATCTGCCAATCTCAAAAATCAAAGGTATTCGCTACACGCAAATTGGTTTTCGTCATTACTCCGAAGAAATCCATGCACGAGTTGATGCTCGTGGTCGTCCGTACTACTGGATTGCGGGCCATTACGAAGGCCCTGCCAATGTTGCCAACACGGACTGTGCCGCCCTTGATGAGGGGTATGCATCGATTACTCCTCACGGGCTGGTTGAGCTTGCTCAATACGATTTCAGTAAAATCAAATTAGCAGTGGAGGCGTTACATGCGCGTCGCTTTAGCTAGTCTCTTTATTTTGTTACTGACCTCGTGCGCTCACATGAAAAGTGGCCAGCATGTCTTTTGGCGCGCAGGTGTGCCACTAGAAAAAATTGCCAAAGAGAATGGCACCACCGCTAAAGAAATTCGTGATCTCAATCCAAGCATAGCGCAGGGCCGCTGGATTTTTGTTCCCAATAAAGTCGGCTTCTTGCCGTTCTTGCAGGGAACTTCCGTCATTGATGATTACTCAGCACTGGGGAAAGGCGAGTACGCCTGGCCCGTTCCTAAAGTACGCAAGATTTCTTCGGGCTTCGGCAATCGTTGGGGCAAAAAACATGAAGGCATCGATATTCCTGCTCCGATCGGTACGCCTGTGGTCGCCGTGAAAGATGGTGTGGTTCAATACAGTGATGATAAAATTAGTGGCTACGGCAATATGATTGTTATCGAGCATCCGGGAAAAGTCTTTTCCGTGTACGCGCACTTGGATGATCTCGATGTGGATAAAGGCGATCGCGTGAAGCGTGGCCAAGTGATTGCCAAATCAGGCAACACCGGGCGCTCCACTGGCCCCCATTTGCACTTTGAAATTCGTGTGAAAGACCAGGCGCGGGATCCCGCTCGTTACCTAGGTCTTGCTCAGTAATTTAATCTTCTCAATGATCTTGAAATACATGATCGCCGTGTTACGCGCATCTTCCAAGGCAGTATGAGCGACATGACCTAAACCCAAATAGCGCATGAGTCCTGAGCCTGACTCCATTCCTGGCGGTAGCAATCCCAGATCCATCAATCCGTAAGCCAGACCTGAAAGATCCAACTGGCGGTGCTGGAAATACTTGCGCATGAATTCCCAACCCAAGTCACGGTTGAGGAAAGGGAGATCGATGGCCGACATAGATTTGCCGAATAAAGTGATCTTTTGATTGTTGAAGTAACTCTTCACTTCTTTGCTTTCAAGATAGTCCTGGAGCATTTTTTTGAAATCAGCCATGGGCATACCTTCCGCATGCGCCCTACGGATCAAAGTTTCGTTATGCTCTACAACCCATGGATCAAGGGTGGGTTTGAGTTCTTCAAAGCTTGGGCATTGAATAAAGACTGAGCGGGAAAGAGATTCCTCAAAGGTGCCAGTGGCCGCATCGAAAGGAATCATGGCGAACTCGATCATGAGACAGTCTTCAGCGAGTCCTGTGGCTTCAATATCAATACTTAGGTAGCGCATAATCGCCTCATTTAAACGAAAAGAGGCCCTCGTGGGGCCTCTTTTATTGTGACATAGGTAAGGACTAGCGCGCCATGGCCGTTTGTGGGCAATGATCTGAAACGCCTTCATAGCCGACTCCGAGGTCTCGCGGAGAGGCAGAGCGGCAAGAGAGCTGCTTGCAGTGACTGTGAGACTGGGTTTTGGCGTTTTTATTCTTTAAGAAATCATTGGTGACCAAAATATGGTCAAGGATTGAAGCCTCATCGACGTTGTCATCTGTGCCGCCCCACCAGTAAGCGGTGCAACCAATATTGGCCGACAAATTAATCAAACCCGCGTTTCTCACCATAGCGGTGAATTTTGTGTAGTCACTGTCACGCAAGTTGTAGCCGGTGGTGTTGAAGTCGCCGGTGATCATGATCTGTTTGTGTCCTCTATAGACGAGATCTTTCACAAGCTTCTGGATAATTTCGTACTGCTTGGCGCGCTTGTTGTAAGAGTCTGGGTTACCGCCAGCTTTCAAGTGAGCTTGGATTGCATAGAACTTCTCGCCGGTGGCGAGTTCTTCGAAGTAGGCAATGGCAAGTGGGCGAGTGCCCGTGTTGCAGCTGCCTTGTGTGCCGGGATTTGTGATCGTGAGGTCTTCGTTGAAAGAGAGTAGTTTGAGTTTGCTCTTATTATAGATGTAGCCCAAACGCTGGCCGTGAGCTCCGCCGCAAGTTGAGAGGCGGACTCCGTAGGCCGTGAACTTGTTGGCGATGAATTTTTCGAACTCAGGAACGTTGTTGATCTCGTTCACGCCGAGAAGATCAAATTTGATGTCATTAAGGATGTTTTGCAAGGCCGGTTTGTCGGTATGGGTACGGGCACGCTCATCGTAGTCAAAGTTGCGAATATTATAGGTTCCAACGTTGAGGCCTGCGAAAGCCGTCGATGTGAGCACAACTAGCAGACCAAAAAACATCTTCATGACCGCACCTTTATGACCCTCGTCCATGTCAGGGTCTCGTTAAGTTAAGCAAAAGTTACGAGATTCATTAGAATCTCTAATGTGTTATGGGCGCTATTTAACCTTTTGAGGGGCCTAATTGGCAAGCAATAGATGACCGAACCTATTGTTAAAATTAAGTTAGGTAACTCTTTCAAAAGCCCTTGCAAGTGAATGCGTAGTGTCAGGAAGAGTAAGGTTTTTTAGTTTTGACTTAGTCAGTCGTTCCTCGGTAAGTATGCCGCATTCAAGGCCAGTGGAGGTCGCGAATAAGGGGGATTTTACATGATCAAGCGTTTAGCACTTCTAGGACTCGTACTCGGTACAGTTAACGCACAAGCATCACAAGAAGACCTGAATAAGTATCTCACCATCGCTTCAATAGAGACGACGGTTGAGACGACAACAGACAAAGGGGTTTCTACTTCAGTCATGGAGCAAGAAGTCGCAGAAGGTATCGAGTTTGCCGATCTTCAAGGCCTGCCCAACGCTGACGGTTCATTCAATAAAGCGAACATCGGCGAAGTAATCCAAATTGCGAATGACATTATTGCCCTCGGTGAGCGCATCTACGAAATAGTCAAGAAAGGTAAACCCGTTTTGAACTTGGAGTACGCTCCGATGTCAGTTCTTCCTAAGGACGGTGCGGGCCGTGCAGTTGACGTGTTGGACACAGAGGGTTGGTCACTGCCAGTTGCTCGCAAAGTAAAGATGGCCTACAAGAATCGCTTCGGAAGTACCGTCGTTGCATTTGACTACACCATCGTGTACTCACATTCTGGTTCGTACGAAGGCCGTGGTGCTTACATCACAGCACTGCAAGTCGTTCCTGCTAACGTGATTGTGAACTGGGGTTTCTCTCTGAACGTGAGTATGAAGCTCGTCGGTTTGCAGAACCACGGCTCACGCGCGAATCCAGTCGCCGGCGCTGTTATCGGTGTTAACTACCGTGCAGAATCAATCCTCAAGACCATCGAAACCACTGACACGTACCACGTTACAGGTCGCGGCGGTTTGACTCAGCTCTAAGATTTTAGACTTCAGTACCCCCATAGAGTTTATCTCGGACAGGCCACCTTCTTAGGTGGCCTTTCTATTTAGAGATAGTCTATCTCAACTTGTTCGTTCTCCGCCGTCCAATCACCCACACGTGTCTGACAGCTCAGAATCTCGCCATTCACAGCGCATCGTTTGCAAACGCCATCACCTGCGCAGCTGGAGGCGATGGGAAGTCCATTGCGCATCAGAAAGAACATCAGAATCTCGTTGGGGTCTTTGATCGGAAAGTCGCCGATAATTTTTTGCGAGGCTTTGCCAAAAACGCGCACGCTTAAGGGGCGCAAAACAGCGCTCCAGGATTACGGTCATCGATGTAGAAGCGACCGCCCTCATTGGCGAAGTTGGCCCATGACCAAATATTACCAATGGCGGCAGCATTATAGATCGGCACGTTGAGCTTCAAGAGCTCTTGCACCTGCTCATCACGCCCGCGGGTACTCTCAATCACAAGGCGCAAAGGATCTGACAAGAACATGTGACGGGCGTGACGAAGGAGACGCAGAATATCGGCAGGCTTATCAGCACGAGTCAGACCGTATCTAAAGAGATGATAAACATGTTGGCCCGGGTCACGGCTTTGGTTGGCCGTGATCCACACTTCGTTTTCTTTCGATTTAATCACACAAAATGCGCTGGAGCGGACTTTGGCACTTCCTGCAATAACGGGCTCCCCAAAAAGGGAGCGTGGCTCAGGTGTGAGTTGAGCGACCACGGCCAGCATGGCCTCATCACCTTGGGTGAGACCAAAGAGATGGCCTGGATTTTCTTCTTTATCGATAAGGAAGATCGAGTTGTCATAAAGTGTGAAATCATAATTACAGCGCACATCGAGGGAAGGAGTTCGGCGGTAGCTAAACAAGGCTTCGTTCATGGGGCCATTCTTACGTTGCGCCTGCCACTGGGACACCAACTTACTAAAACGCACTCGTGACAGACGTTCGCTTTCCCGCAAAATCTCGTCACCGCGGAAAAAGTGGCGGCGTAAGTCTTCCTGCCCGGCAATGGCTTCACCCATGTCACGAAGGCGCAGCTCGAGCGTCTTACCGGCCACAAGTTCAGCTTTAAATTTCTCGTCTAACAGCTGGGCGTACCAAGAAAGTGGTCGCCGACGAGGATGATCTTTAAGGAGAAAGGCGAGCCCTTCAAAGAAAGGGTAGGAAGATTGCTCATTTTCACTTGAGACAAAGTCGCGATAAAGACTGGTTTTTTTCTCACGCATCAAAAATTGAAAGCGCGCGGTGGGCGAGGCAAGGTCAGGGCGAATATTGACTTGCAGAAGCGCCCACAGAACGGCTTTTTCACGAAAGTCTAAATTCTGATTGTCCACGCTGCGAAGAAAATCAGTGAAGGCATACTGGGCACTCGGATTGGAGCCCACCAACTGAGGTGTTCGGGAGGCCGAGCGAGGGCAATAGGTGTTTTCTTCAATGGCCGGAGGTGCTTGTCGTGGAACCTGTGACTCGACATCCAGCCGTTTTAAGACGGCCGTGCATGAAGACAAGAAAAAGAGTGCGAGAAGACTAATCTTCATTATCGATGAATTCCAAGTTCGGATCGTTGTGCTCTTCTGTCAGTCCGAATTTTTCGTGGAGGTCGAGCCCTGCCCCTTTGGCGATTTTTTTGGTGCTGCCGATGAGGAAGATGACATAGAGTCCACCCTCGTCACCACCCACACTTTGTACCTTCCAATCGATCACTTCATGCCCGTGTTCGAGGATTCCGTGCATGATTTTGTCGAATTCCCGCTCGCGAAAGCCGGTCTTCCGCCTAGGAGGGGCGGGTATATAGTAGGTAAACGTCTTCACATCCAAATACTGGGATGGTTTGGTCGGTTTAGTTGAAGTGGACTTTTTCACTAGCACGCTCCCGCGTTTTCCACGGTTTGATGATGTCATTACCTGACATTCTAACCGAACATTTCAGAGGGAGGCGAGGAAAAGGCTGCCGCTAAACAACGCCCCTTTGGAAAAGATTGCCCAGCGAGATTTTTCTTTGAACCTCCGCGTTCATAGGTATAATTATCGTATGGAACGACAGGATGTTGTTTCGATAGGCAGGATGCCGAAAAGAGGGAGCCATGCAGGGGCTCCCTTTTTTTTTGCCTTCGTGTGTAGACCTTCATTAGAATTGGCCTCATGGATAAGGTCAGCGAGTTTTTAAAAATCTCACAACAGTTTCGCTTAGGGCATCTCACGACAGAGGCGCCTCACCATCTCACACAAGAGATGTCTCATCTTGCAGTCAATAATTTGGCGAGTGCACTCCATGTGTTGCATCAAGTCGATCTGCTTGCACTCACAGTTATAGAACGCGCACTCCCTGGCATGTGGGAACTTCATCAAAGAGTGGCGGCGACTTTCAAGCGCGGTAACGATGTTCTTCTCGTAGGCTGTGGAGCGACGGGGCGTTTGAGTCTGGTTATTGAAACACTTAGTCTCCAAGAGAAGCGTTATCCCGGACGCGTGCGTGCCTTTATGGCCGGCGGTGATTACGCACTCGTTAAATCAGTCGAAAGTTTTGAGGACCGCACGCACTACGGTGCACGTCAGTTGCACGATCTCGGATTTAAAGACGGCGATCTTTTACTTGCTATCACCGAAGGCGGAGAAACTCCCTTTGTCATCGGAGCTTGTAACGAAGCGGCCCGTATAGGCTTTGAGTCGCCGTGGTTTTTGTACTGCAATCCGGATATGACGCTCGAGGGTCTCGATCGCTGCCGTGAAGTGCTCAACAATCCACATATTAAAAAGCTTAATTTGACCTGCGGGCCGATGGCGCTCACTGGAAGCACACGCATGCAGGCCTCAACGGTGCAAATGGCAGCCGCTGGTTTGGCCATTCTTCATGACTGGCCAAGTAAACAAGCGCTGGGGGATTTCATTACGCGTTGGCGCGAGAGCTATGCTCAGTTGGACTTCACTGGTTTGATTCCATTTATTGAAAGTGAAGCCGCTACTCATGGCGCCAAGGGCAACACCACTTATTCTTCTGAAGCCTCGCTCGCGGTGTCGATTTTGACGGACACCACAGAGCGCTCGCCGACCTTTTCGCAGCCTGCTTTTGAAAACATTCAAGAAGCCGGCGCTCCTTCACCGATTTATCTTTCCGTTGAGGGAGCGAAAACGGCGCAACAGGCGTGGGAGCATTTGCTCGGCCGAGCTCCTCGTTGCCTGGAGTGGGAAGAACTCAACGGCCGCATTAATATGAGTGTGCTCGCGGGCTTTGATATTTCTGAAGCAGCGATCGAGCGCCGTGGGGGAGATCTCGTCGAATTCAAATTGGGGAATGGGCGAGTGAGCTGGCAACGGCAGGGTCTCACTTGGTCTCAACCTCTGCTTGATAAATCAGCGCTCACCACCCATCTGCAGCTCAAAATGGCGCTCAATATGCTTTCAACTTTGATGATGGGGCGTCGTGGTTTTTACTTAGATAATGTGATGACCTGGGTGAGGCCTTCAAATAATAAACTGATTGATCGCGCCAGCCGTTACGTGCAACTGCTCGCTGGGCGCCGTGGCACCCAGCTGAACTACGAGCAAACGGTGAAATTGGTGATTGAAGAAATGGATAAGGAACTGGAAGGCCCGGTGGTCCTGCGCGTGTTGGCAGGACTGGGAATCAAACTCTAGGTCTTAGGGCCGTCGTTCTTATCATTACCTTCTTTCATACCTTTCTTGAAGTTGTTGATGGCTTCGCCAATTGAGCTGCCGAGTTTCGGAAGGCGTGAGCCACCGAAGAACACCAACACAACCAACAACACGATCAGCAATTCGCCCATACCTAAACCGAACATAAGACTTCCTTTGTTACTGCTATTTTATCCGTACACGCGAGACAGGGGAAGGGTGTACTTCCCAGGGGCATATTCCGCCATACGCTTGAGCTTCAAATCAGCGTAGGCTTTTTGTCCATTGCTGCTTGAGGCGTAGGGGTAAATCGCGATGCCCCCGCGTGGTGTGAATTCGCCGATCACTTCGAGATAGCGCGGCTTCATGAGTTTCGTGAGGTCATTGCACATCTTCGCCACGCAATCTTCATGGAAATCGCCGTGGTTTCTGAAGCTGAACATGTAGAGCTTGAGCGACTTACTTTCGACCATCAGCTTGTCAGCGATGTAGTTGATGTAGATACGAGCGAAATCCGGCTGGCCAGTTTTAGGGCATAGGCTGGTGAACTCGGTGCAGACAAAAGTCGTCCAATTGTCCACGGCTGGGTGCTTGTTCTCAAAAGACTCCAAAACCTCCGGGGCATAGGTGGTCGGGTAGTCAGTATGGGTCTGGCCCAGGAGAGTGACCCCTTTGAGTTCTTTGTTGGTGCGCGCAGTGGCTTTTTTCTTCATAAGAAGTCCCTGTTCAATGGCCGTTATCTGGCCGGATACAGGGGCTTTATGGCAGAAATAAGGGAAAGTTACAACCTAAGGCACCCATGATCCCTAAGACAAAAGTCATTCTCGGCCAGCTCGGATCGCCTAAGTCCCCCAGCACCCGTGATGTGCGGGCCTTTTTGCGTGAATTCCTGGGTGATCCCCGGGTGGTAGATGTCCCGCGCTGGCTTTGGGCCATCATTTTGAACCTGTTTATTTTGCCTTTTCGCCCCAAGCGTTCGGCCAAACTTTACTCACGTATCTGGGACGGGGATGGTTTTCCTTTAGTGAAGATCACTAAGAAAGTGGCTGATGGTTTGCGCCCGCATATGGCGCCGAACATCGAGCTCAACCACTGCTTCTTGCTCGCCAGTCCGCGCCCCAACGAGATCCTCGATGCCTGGGAAAAAGAAGACGTCGCGACTCGCGCGCAAAACGTTTTGGTGTTGCCCCAGTTCCCGCAATACGCGGAAGCCACCACCGCTTCTGTTGTCGATGGTCTGGGCAAAGAATTTTCCGGCCGCGTGAATATCCCGGGTTTCACAGTGGTAGACAGCTACCATCGCTCGAAGTGTTTCATCGATCACTCCGTTCGCAAAATTCAAGAGTCTCTCCAAAACAATAAGCCTGATGTGTTAGTGATTTCCTTTCACGGCATTCCGCTGCGCCGAGTGCTGGATAAGCACGATCTCTACTTCCGTCATTGCATGGAAACATTCAAGTTGATTGAGAAGGGCCTCGGGCCTCAGCCGTTTCCGCTGCAAATGACTTTTCAGTCACGTTTTGGTTCAGAGATTTGGCTCGGTCCTTATACCGATGAGACAACTGAAAACTTAGTGAAGAGCGGTAAGAAACATGTCGCTGTTTATTGCCAGAGCTTCGTGGTGGACTGCCTGGAGACCACTGATGAGATCGGCCATG
>JAKFUR010000119.1 GCA_021732585.1 Bacteriovoracaceae bacterium | reverse complement strand
GGATGAGTGCATTCGTTCGTTACGGGTTTAGCACCCTACGATTTCATGTGGTATCCGAAGTCGCCGTACATCAAGTCCTACACCGGAGCCTATCGCAACGATGGGCTCGACATTTATGCGGAGGCCAGTGTCGTAAATAAGGTTAGTGATACTTCGCCGCCATTTTTTATCTACCATGCTAAAGAAGACAGGCTCGTCGAGTTTGCGCAAGCAACGAACTTTGAAGCGCGGTTTCTCGCTTTGAAGCGACCGGTAAAACGTCATGATATTTCTTGGTGGGGCCACGCGTTTGCCTTCGCTTTGAATGACGAAGCTGTAGAGAAGGGCGTGAAGTTCTTGCAGAAGAATCTTAGGTAAAAAAAAGGGCCTCCGAAGAGGCCCTCTATTGAGTCTAAACTCTAGTAACGGCCGCGACCGCCGCCGCCATTTCCACCGCCGAAACCGCCGCGATCTTCGCGTGGTGCCATTGGCTTAGCTTCATTGACAGTCATGTTACGACCTTCGAATGAAGAACCATCAAGTTTGCTGATGGCTGATTGAGCTTCGTCATCCGTAGACATTTCTACGAAGCCGAAACCTTTGCTGCGACCTGTGTCGCGATCTGTGATTACTTTCGCAGAAGTCACGTTTCCGATAGCAGAAAAGTGAGATTGCAAAGATGAATCATTAACAGTGAAAGGGAGATTCCCCACGTACAATTTCTTACCCATAATACCTCCAAAGGCTGGGGCCGCTTTAGAAGACTTGAGCACTATGCACACGGTTCTGAAAGAAGCAGAAAATAACAAAATCAGGGTAGCACGCGCGTTATCCGATAAGTAGGTTTATTACCGGTGTGCTTCACTTTTGATCGATTTGGCCTATGGTTTCAGCTAGCTGAGACCTAATAAAGTGACTTCAAATACTCCACAATCGCCATGCGATCTTCATGAGTGAAGCTCTTGAAGCTCTCGAAGTAGTGGCCTTCGTTGGAGAGTCCTTCGCGCTTCACGTAGTAAATATCGCGATCGCCTTTTTTGGCATCCTTCATGGCGCGCGCCATTTCGTTGGTCTCATAGAGAGTTAATCCGCCATTCACTTCATCATAGCGATCAGCTTCGCCGGCGTTTTTCATTGAGAAAATTTCCGGGCGTTCATTCTGCGGCACCATCATATGATAGAGCGTGGGAACTGAGCCGTTGTGCGTATAGGGGAAGCGCGCCCAGACGCCCCAAAGTTTGGGAGCAAAATAACCTTTCTGAATATTGTCTTCTTCAAAGCTCAAGATATCACCGAGTGAACCTGTCTTCACGAGGTCCACAAACTCCGGCGTCACGATGTTGATTTTTTCGCGATCGGTTTTCACCACATTAATGTCGATCACACGTGGTGCCGTGTAGATCGGGAAACCTTGCAAGTCGCGCTGGTGATCGCCGTGGCACTTAAGGCAGTTGTTATTAAAAAGTGTTTCGCCGCGACTCACGACTTCGGCCTTGATCACAAACGGATATTTCGGGGGCAAAAGTTTGCCGAGTACATTGTCAGTGAGCCACTGAATTTTCGGAAGCACGGCACGAAGGTGTTCACCACTATCAGAAGCGAAAAGTTCCGCTCCAAAGATCCAGCCGTAGCCGTCTCCACTCAAAGCACCGTCATTGAAAATACCCGCTGGGCGTTTTTCTTTAATGCCCCAGAGATGAGGGACCTTAACTTGGCCACGACCCATGTCTTTCGGATACTCAAGACCGTGGTCTTTGTAGAAGAAGGTTTTGATGGTGGAGTCAGAGACCACACCACGAACGAGATTGGAGATATTTTCGTCAGATATGACTTTGGCGAAATTCATCGCCTTGCCGTGAATGTATTTAAAGTCGGGATTGGTTGAACCCAGACCCCACAACCCTTGAATGCCTTTAAGGTCACGACCGATTTGGTAAGCATCGATAGTTTTATTGCCAAGGCCCGCGATCACTTGACCCGCAGCTTTACCACTGTGGCAGCCGGTGCAGCCAAGTACGCCGACGTTCATGCCTTTCCAAGGAACATCAAATACACCGACAAGTTTTTTGTTTTGCGAGATGAAGCCGTAGCGCTGTTCGATGAAATCCGTGACGTAGAGTTGGTCCGCGCTTTTATTTTGGCGATTCACCATCCATAAAAACTTCACCATATCAGGTGAAACAGTCATGCCTCGGCCGTTCTCAAAGAAATGCCAATCGAGGAAAGTTTTGCTCGCCTCTTCATGCTCGCTCACCCGGTCTTGAGCAAAGAGGTTTGAGGCAAATACGAGACACAAAAGAAGCAAAATGAAGTTAGGCATATGAAACGAAATCATGAGTTTTGGTCACCCGTCAAACCAATAGAACCATTTCTCAATTTTTGATTAACTGCACTTAACTTACATCTAATCGCTAAGGTTTTAGAGTCGGTGTGTCGTAAGCTATTTAAATGAAATACTTACTTCTCATCCCACTTTTTTTCTCCCTTTCTGCTCAGGCCCAATCCTGGTGGTACAACCGCACTTTGACCAAAAAAGATTTCAAAATTTGCATGGTGGGTGATCCGGGAACAGGGAAAGATAGTCAAAAAGAGGTCGCCAAACTACTGCGCCAAGAGAAGTGCGACTCCATCCACTTCCTCGGAGATCTGGTTTACTCGAAGGGTATCCAAACAACAAAGGATGAGAATCTCGAAGAAAAGTTTTTGGATGTGTACGAAGGCATCGGCTCGACCGGCTCGGTGAACCTGACTCTTGGCAATCACGACTATGAAGGTAATCCCACGGCGTGGTTGGCCGTGGCCAAGGAAAACCCACAATACTTTTTTCCTAACCCTTACTACATTCTCAACTTGAATGGAGTTTGCATCACTCACATCGACACGAACTTGTATCTGCGACCGGCGTTCTCCTTACAAGGTGAAACCCAGACAAAGTGGCTCGCTCAATCTGCAGCACGAGTAAAAAAAGAATGTCAGCGAACGATTGCGATTACCCATCATCCGTTTCGCAATCATGGTCACCACGGTCCAGCGAAAGGAGTTTTGTTCGAATTCTTAAACCAGCATGTCATCGGCCAGTACGAGTTTCTCTTCTCGGGTCATGAGCACCAGCTAGCTGATGAAGGGAGCGACAAAGGAACACGTTTGTTTGTCTCAGGTGCCGCTGGAAGTTCGAACAAAAATGCCAAACCTGGTTACATCCTGTTGAACGTCCAACAGAGGGACAAAAAGATAGAGATCACGCCCATTTTTCGTTTCGTAGATTAGGCTCAGTACTCGCGGGCAATCTCGCTGAAAGACTTCCTCTCAATGGCCGGTACCACGCAGGGACTTGCGGCATGACCTGTGACCACCATGAGATATGGCCTATAGCTTTGGTCGAGATCCAAAAGCTCGTTTAAGAAATTCATTGGTCGCGGAGTGTGAGTCAGCGTGGAGAGGCCGGCCTGATGTAGTGCTGTGAGGAGAATGCCCACCGCAATTCCCGTGGACTCCATTGGGTAATAGCTGCGCTTCATGTCGAAAGTTTGCGTACTCAGCGGACGCTGGCGGGTGAATACAGCTATGATCGCCGGAGCCACTGTCAAATGAGGCTTGTGCGCTGATGTTCCAAGGGGAGCAAGATCGCTAAGCCATTCGGGATTCGCATTTTTTTGATAGAAATCGTGTTCCACTTTTTCTGCTGCTACTCGTAGTTTTTCTTTGAGCTCCTGTGATTTGATGATGGCAAAAAACCACGGCTGCGCATTCGCGCCACTGGGGGCGGTGCCGGCAGCAAGGATGGCATTTTCCAGAACGCCCACAGGAATCGGCTTCTCGGAAAACTGTCGCACCGAGCGGCGTGTGCTCATGGATTCGTAGAAGCGCCGCGATTCTCCAATCGCATTTTCAACGTACGAGGGTTCATAGGATCGGTAGCTGGCAGCGATTTCATGCATAGGGTCTATCCTAGATGTAGAAATGGAAAAGAAGCCAACCACTGTCGGTCGGGTTGCTCGGATCTCGTTCACTATACTGCTTTTTTATCTCGGCCTGTAGCTCCAAGTGGGGAATCGGTAACCACTGGACCCCGAAGCCCGGTGCGTACTGGCGGGTTTCGCTCTGGCTGAGGTCGGTCTGGAGATGCTCGTGGAAAATGTAGGCCGTGACACCTTTTAGTGGTTGGATGCCCAGCGACACAAAGCCGCTCAGAAGATGGAGCGCTTGCTGGGGATCGCTGACCTGATGCGAGCGCTGATGGTTCACTTCAAACTTCGTAAAGAAAGCCTCGCTTAAAGTTGCTAGACCGTGAGCGCCCACGAGGTCGCGCCGCTGTGTGGGACTTTCTCCAAGCAGCGCACTAGCACCGATCTTGGATTTTTTTCCGACGTACTGAGAGTAGGTCGCCGAGGTACTCTTCTCGCTTCGTTGTTCGCGCGGCACGTCGATGCGGCCCAGGGACGTCGAGACAGACACTTCTTTGTTATCATAAAACTTCGTGAACTCCATGACGTATGTTTCACTGTTGGGCCCAAAGCCCAATGGAGCTTTCGTGAAACGTGTGTGATTCGGATCGTTGAGGCCATACTGCTGACGGAATTTCCCGGCCCGCAGACGGGTATCTTCGCTCGGGGCCCACTGAACAAAATGGCGCTCAGAGAGAAACCGTTCCTTACCAGGGGTCCCCTCGGGACCTTCCTGGGTGCCGAGCGTGCCGATCATCCAGACTTCCCCGACCTTCACGCCCACTTCGACGTTTTGCTGCATTAAAAAAAGTTTTCCGCGGTTAGACTGTTTGTTCTTCGAGTAGGTCTGCAGGGTACGAATGTGGCCACCCCAGTTTACGGTCTCGGTGTTGTTGATGGCGCCGAAGAGTGGCCGCTCTGAGCCCTTCCAGCCCCAGGTGCTCATAAGCTCTTTTGAGAGCGAACGTCCGTAGTCGGTCAATAGCCCGCCGCCAGACGGTGCGTGGTGGCACGCCATACAATTCACGTACCCATGGGTAACGTTTTCGACGTACGCCTCAGCACGTAGACTCAATAGCAACAACAGGAAAAGTTTCATTTCGTCTCTTTAAGCGTGAGCTCTGTGTTCACTGTCACAACATCGGCGACGGTGATTCCTTGGAAGCTCGGGATGGCGATCTTAAAGTCCGTGAGCTTCACGACGAAGGTTGCGTTCACGCGAGTCATGTCACCTTTGGTGGTGAGTTCTTTGGTGCCACTGATTTTTTGTTCTACTCCGTGGAGCGTGAGTTTTCCTTCGAAGGTTTCGCCCTGAAGCGACACGCCGTCGAGCGTAAGAGTGGCGTCGGGGAACGTAGCGACTTCGAGGTACTTGTCTTTTAGATGTTCGTCACGTAAGTCGATGCCGGTTGTAATCAGTTTGAGTGGAACTGTGAGCATCCCTGATAGCTTGTCGTCTGCGAGCACGAGGCCTCCGTCGTTGAACGGGGCTTCGCCGGTGATGGAAATAAACGCCGGCTTTCCCTTGGCGACAAACTCAATTCGACTCGTCTTAGGCTGCACCTGCGAGACAGCAGCGAAGGCGAGTTGTGCCATAGATAGTACTATTGTCGAGAATATTAATTTCATGGTTTCTCCTGAGGTAGGCCAAGTTCAATCCACTTCGTGAGCACGCTGACTTCCTCGGCGCTCAAACGGCCAAAGTTTGAGATCGGCGGCGGCGGTGGCATGGGTTCGAATTCGTCGGTGATCACACTGATGAGATAACTGTTTTCCGGAGCATCGAGATCGATGAGCTTTTGATCATCCCCAAACAATTCATTGCGCGCATCAAAGATGACTTGCCGTGAGCTGAGGTCGAGGAATTTTGCTTGCCCTTGCGGATTATGGCAGACCACGCACTTTGGGACGATTATATTCTCCGCGATGGATTTCCAATCAGGAGTGAGGACCACTGGCGGGGGTTCGCTGGGATCTTGACCAGCGAATTCGGGGGCACCACGCTCCGCCCACGCATCGAGCAGTGACTTCAAGTTACTTGAGAGAGCGGGGGCATTCTTAGGCATGCGGTTATTGTTGACGACAGATATCATGCGAGAAATTTCGCGTTTTGTGCCCGCATAGGAATTGTACTGAGAGTGGCAAGCGATACAGTGAGGAGTGAGGATCGCGCTTTTGATGGTGGCGAAGTCGAGCTCGACTTCGGAGAGCTCGATCTCGCGCACCTTGAACGGGGTCTCGTTGCTGTAGTTTCCGCAGGAAGCAAGAAGCAACATGAGGACAAAGCCGGTTAAGTGGATAAGTGTAGTCATGTTGCTCTCGCTTTAAATGGTTCGACTAACGACGTGGAGATTCACCAGAAATATTCTTCCAAGCGCGATCAGCACGTGTTTCGTAGTCGAGCACATCTCGGTCAAAGTTTCTCTTGGCGCGGGTGCTCACGAAATAGTGGGCACGGTTGCCGTTAATCGTGACGATCTCGGGCTGGATATCAACCTGGGATCCTGAGGCCATAGCGTAAGCACACCAGCCGCCGTAAGTCGGTTCGTACTTTTCGGGGTTCTTCACGAAGAGATCGAGGTTCGCTGCCGAAGCAAAAAAGTAGCTGGCGCCCATATAGTCCAGGCGGTACTCATTCTTACCTTCTTGGGCCTTGCCTCCGCCTTCCGGAAAGACTGCAACCGGGTCAAAGCCTTTGAGGCCGACTCCTGCTTCGAGGTTGTACTTTGAGGCGTTGCGATCATCCTGTGCTGAAGCCGTTGTCCCTGTAAGGGCAGTCAGTGCGAGTAAACAAGTCAAAAAAAGATTTTTAATAGTCATAGTGTTCTCCTTGCATACAGTTATAGATGAACACCTGAAATAAACGAATTTCAAACGATGGATGGCTGTGTTAGAATGGTTCGAACGAAGGGGCTTTATGTTACCAGAACTTGCAAAACACTCTGAAAAACTTTCCTACTTCTACTCGATCGTGACCGAAGGGAGCCTCCAGGCGACGAGCCGTAAACTCGGTATCTCGGCCTCAGGCCTGAGCTACACGCTGAAGGAACTCGAGAAGGTCTGCGGCGTCGCTCTCTTAAAACGCAGCAAGAAAGGCATCGCTCCCACCGAGGCTGGCGAAACCCTCTACCAGCTCTGCCGAAAGATCTACCGCGATATGGAGCAGGCGCAACGTCAGATGACGGACGCGGACCACGAAGACATCAATCGAATCCGCATCGGGACGTTCCCCTCCATCGCCATCTACTTTTGGCCCATGCTTTTAAAAGAGCTAGGGAAAGGCACGAAGCTGTCCATGTCCATCACCACTGGACGCAGCAAGGAAATCCTCGAGAAACTAATCAAGCAAGAAGTTGATGTGGCCATCACCGTGGAGTGTTTCACCCATGCGCAGCTTCTCAAGCACGAACTCTATTCGGATACTTTCGGGTTTTATGTCTCGAGTAAAAAGGGGAGCGCACCGCTTGATGAACAGGTGATCTACTTCATTCCGGACGCTGAAGACCAGGACGGGAAAAAACTCCGTCAGTACGTGCACGGTCTGGAGGTGCGCTTTAAGGAAGAATGCGAAATGGATTCCTTTGAAGTCATCGCACAGTTCGTGCGCAATGGGTACGGAGTGGGTATCCTGCCGAACAAGGTCGCTGGCACGCTCGGAAAGAGCATCAAACGCGTCTCGCAAAAAAATGTCCCCCAGAACTTCGGGCCTCACCGGTTCTATTTGTCGTATCGAAACGACTTAGACCTCTCTCAACGAAGCCTGGATCAGATCTTGAATGCGGCGAAGAAAGCCGTCGGAGGGATGCGCTAAGTGTTTAAGCTAAATTCAGAAGAAAAATGGTGCCCAGAATGAGATTGGCTGACCCCGTTTTTTTAGCACTTCTAAAACTTCAGTAATTCCGCAAATTTCTAATTACTTTCAGATACTTAACCCCTGATGTTCACCTCGATTTGTTGTGGTCTATTTTAGCCTTTTGAGGGCTATTTTGGTCTGTCGTAGTACCTTTTTAGTACTCGAAATAAGCTAAAAGCTGTAAATACCGATATGTGGGTATGCCCATTGTGGGTAATGGGGTTTTGGGGTATAGTGGGATAGGAGATTTATATGGGATTAAAACGACTGTCACCTGAGACCACTGCGCGCCCAGACGAACGGGGCCGCATCACGTTGGGTTCCGAGCTTACCAAAGGTGTGAGCCGTTACGACGTTTACGTGGATAGTGAAACTGGCGAAGTTCTTCTAAAGCCATATAAAGAAATTCCAGCGATCGAAGCCTGGCTCTATGAAAATAAGACGGCTCAGGACTTGGTTGCAAAGGGACTAGAAGCGGCTAGGAATAACAAGCTCTCGAAGAAGAAATTTAAGTCAGAGAGCTGGATTAATGATGTTGAGGACAGTGAGTGAATTTCAGCATTGTATTCGTAAATCCCGCCGAAGAGACTTATCAAGATTTAGAAGCCGCTGCGAAAAAAGCCTTTGAGAATCGGGGAAAGAAGAAGATAAAGAAATCTTCGAAGCAAGAAGGCCTGTTCAAACAGGCTCACAAGACGATTAGTTTGCTCGAACAAAATCCTAAGCACCCATCCCTGAATACCCACGAATATGATTCAATCCCTAATCCTTACGATCCTGCAAAAAAGGTTTTCGAAGCCTATGTTCAAAATAATACACCTGGAGCGTATCGAGTTTTCTGGTGTTATGGGCCGAACAAGAATCAGATAACGATTATTGCCATTACCCCTCATCCCTGAAGTAGTAAGCTAATCTGAAAGCGATTCCTTCTACTTATACCAAAATTTGACGGGTGATCAAGGTTCCATTATTCTGGAAGCATGGAACTAATTGATTCGCTCGAAATCTTTTCTTCTCTTTCCCAAGAAACTCGACTGAGAGTTTTCAAGCTCCTCATCCAGTACGGCCAGGAAGGACTCATACCCAGTAAAATTGCCGAAGAGCTAGAAATTCCCGACAACACCCTCTCATTCCACCTATCTCACATGTCCAAAGCAGGCCTAGTATCATCCACCAAAAATGGAAGATCGCTGACCTACTTTGCCAACACCGATCTTATTCAAGACTTGATCGGATTCCTGCAAGAAAACTGCTGCATTCGAGAAACGACGAAGTCTGCTAAGTCCAAAACCTGTTCACCAAAGAAGTGCTGATGAAGACTATTTTATTCCTTTGCACAGGTAACTCGTGTCGCTCACAAATGGCAGAGGGCTGGGCCAAACAATACTGGGGAAACGAATTTAAGATTTACTCCGCAGGTACAAAAAAACATGGCCTCAACAAGCTCGCCGTTCAAGTGATGGGTGAGTCCGGAGTCGATATTTCAGGTCATTATTCAAAAACTGTTGATGAACTCAAGGGTATTGACTTCGATTTCGTCATTACTGTCTGTGACAACGCTCATGAAACCTGCCCTTACTTTCCTGGTGGGAAAGTCGTTCATGTGGGGTTTGCTGATCCTCCGACGGTGACAAAAGATATGACGAGTGAGGCGGAAATCCTCGCTGTATACCGCTCTGTGAGAGACGAGATTAAGGCCATGGCACAGAACTTAAAAGAAGTTCTCAGATGAAGCAGCTCTCTTTCCTGGATCGCTATCTCACAGTTTGGATCTTCCTTGCAATGGGTGTTGGAGTCCTCATAGGGGTTCTTATCCCGTCAGTGCCTGCCTCCATTGAGACTATGAGCCTTGGTTCAGTCTCGCTGCCCATCGCCGTCGGTCTTATTTTGATGATGTACCCGCCTCTGGCTAAGGTTAAATACGAAGAGATGGGACTAGTCTTCAGGGACAAGCGGGTCTTAGTCCTATCACTCATTCAAAACTGGGTTGTTGGCCCGTTGTTGATGTTTGGGCTTGCTGTGCTTTTCCTAAGCGACTCACCAGATTACATGATGGGTTTGATCCTAATTGGTCTCGCTCGTTGTATCGCCATGGTTTTGGTTTGGAATCAATTAGCCGAGGGGAGTTCTGAATACTGCGCAGGGCTTGTGGCGTTCAATTCCATCTTTCAGATTCTCTTCTTTCCGGCCTATGCCTACCTTTTCATGACCTATTTGCCGACTCTGGTCGGACTCAAAGGGATGGAAATTCAATTCACCGTTTTTGACATTGCCCAGTCAGTGGCGATCTATTTGGGAATTCCATTTTTGGCGGGGTTTCTAACTCGATTCACCATAAGAAGGGCATATGGCAGTGAGTGGTACGAAACGAAATTTCTCCCTCTCATAAGCCCAATTACTCTGGTAGCTCTTCTATTCACGATCGTGGTGATGTTTTCCCTGAAAGGCGAACAGATCGTTGATCTGCCCATGGACGTTGTAAGGATTGCTATTCCTCTAACGGCTTACTTCCTCATCATGTTCTTCTTCTCATTCTTTATGAGCAAAAAAGCAGGGGCCGACTACCAGCGCACCGTGACCCTGTCCTTCACGGCGGCCTCGAACAACTTTGAGTTGGCGATCGCCGTAGCGATTGCGACCTTCGGCATAAGTCATGGGGCGGCCTTCGCGTGTGTGATCGGCCCCTTGGTCGAGGTTCCAGTCCTGATCGCACTTGTGAAAGTTTCTCTTTTTTTGAAGGAAAAATACTATGTTTCTTGATGGAGTAAAGTTCGATCTTAAGGCAGCGAGTGGCTCCGTCTATTCTTCAACTCATGCCCCGAGAATTCTAATTCTTTACGGCTCTCTCAGAGATAAGTCCTTCAGCAGAATGCTCGCCGAAGAAGCGGGGAGAATCCTCACTCAGATGGGGGCAGAGGTTAGAATTTTCAATCCTGAAGGACTGCCAGTCTTCGACAATGGGAAGTCAGTCGAAAACTCAAAGGTGCAAGAGCTAAGATCACTAAGCCTGTGGTCAGAAGGTCATGTTTGGTCAAGCCCTGAGCTTCACGGAAATATCGCCGCAGTCATGAAGAATCAAATTGATTGGATACCCTTGGCAATGGATGCGGTCAGACCCACTCAAGGACGAACTCTCGCGGTCATGGAAGTTTCGGGTGGAAGTCAGTCATTCAATGCCGTGAACACCATGCGAGTCTTGGGTCGCTGGATGCGCATGATTACCATTCCAAATCAATCTTCAGTGGCACAGGCCTTCAACGAATTTAATGAAGACGGCACCATGAAACCTTCGTCATACAGAGACCGCGTTGTCGATGTAATGGAGGAACTTATGAGATTCACCTACCTCACTCGAGACGCCGCGGAGTTTCTAGTAGACCGCTACAGCGAGAGAAAACCAGCTGTCTCAAACGTGAGTTACAAAGCTCTCAAGGATAGTAAGTAATCTCGTAAATGTGTTCTGAACCGTAGTTGTCACCATACTAAGGTCTCGCCCTTCAAAGCCGATAACCCGCTCCGGGATATCAGCATCATTTTCTAACTATTTAGCCCCTGCGGAATGCGCTATTTCCCACCATGGTGGGAAATCTGCCGCACTGATCTAACTCCATCTTGAGTTGTTGCAAGAACCTTCTTATAAGTCGCGCGGTTGATTGGCGGTCGAAACACAAATGTATAGTCGCTGGATAAACGCAGCACACTCGCTGCACATTCCGGTACACAAGTTATTATTCGCCGCCCGTCATGTTTCGGAGATCGTTAGGGAATTTTCCTTTCCGAAACTGACTCCCTCTCTCCCACGTTGTGTGAAAGCGGGAGTCAGTCTCTACAAGGAAAATAGAAATTAAAATTTAGGACGGGCGGCGAAGGTCTAATTAGAAAGGGGTTGAGGTGAATTATGAGTACATTCGATATCTATAAAGTCGTAAGGGACGTGGTTGAGGAAGTGCTGAGTGAGAAGAATAAAAAACGAGGAGGTAACCAAACTAGTAATCCGGAGAGCGTGTATTTAACTGTGGAAGAAGCGGCCAAGGAATTGAACATCAAAGTTTCAAGAATGCGCACGGCGATCTTCAGAAATGAAGTGCCTTACGTCAAAATTGGCTCCTTAGTAAGGGTTCCAAGGCTCGATTTACATGACCACCTTAAGAATGCACTTCTCCTCCCCAAATCATCTCAGGAGTAGTAGGCTTATGGTCTGCTCTTTGACATTTTGGTTTAGACGACAACAAATCGGGGGACATCTTCTACAAAGGAGATTCCCATGATTTTAGAGATGAAGAAAAAAGATAAGAGCTGCACTTACAAAGTGAAGGTCTATATTGCTGGCCGCCAAGTAACTAAAACTTTCCGACGAAAGAAAGACGCCCAACTTTGGCAACAGCAAATGGTCGTTGATCGAGAGCGCGGAGTTCTGAGGCCGACAAATTCTGCGTCAGCGAAGACTCTCGCTGAATTTAGCCAAGAGTGGTTCACCACAAAGGTCTCCGGCAAATCTCCAAAGACGGTTTCCGCTTATGGAACTCAGCTTGAACACCACATACTGCCTGTCCTCGGAGAAGTGAAGCTCAAGGACTTGAAGATTACCCACGGACACCAGGTGCTCGCGAAACTGCGCGCCAAAGGTAAATCCCCGAAGGGGATAAACATGGCACTCTGTGTATTGAAGGGAATGCTTAGTGATGCTGTTCGCTGGGAGGTTTTGGAGCTAAGTCCGTTTCGAAATTTAACTTTAGAAAAAGTACCACCGAGAGCAGGTCTATTCTGGATGCCTGATGAGGTCACGAAATTCCTAACTGTAAACCGCCGCGATGAACTCTACGAACTATGGGTCGTAGCCCTGAACACCGGAATGAGAAGAGGTGAGTTGGCAGGCTTGAAGTGGGATAAAGTTGATTTTCAAAACAAGCTCATCCATGTGGCGCGCGTTCGCGACCGCTCTGGCCTTAGAGAAAGCACCAAAACTAATTCCAGCTTCCGCTACATTCCTATGAACCTTGCTGCTGAGTCTGCCCTGAAGAGTTTGCACCTAGAAATGCGTCACCCTGAGTTTGTATTTGCAAACAAAGACGGATGTATTGTTGATGTGCAGCATTTAACGGAGCGATGCTTTAGAAAGGCCATGATCCGAGCTGGAGTGCCCCGAATTCGATTCCATGACCTACGAGGAACCTTCGCCTCAAACGTCTGTATGGCCCCTAACGGCGACCTTTTCGGGTTGTCCAAAATACTCGGCCACAGCAGCGTAGACATGACGGTGAAGCGGTACGCGCACCTTCACAATAACTTTCTCAAGCAGGTCGCTGGTAGTGTAAATTTCAATGGGGATTAGTGCTTTTGAAACCGTAGTACCTTTTTAGTACTCGCGGGATAGAAAGGGTGCTTTTTCAGCTCTAAGTTACTAAGATAAATGCAGTTGTAAAAAAATGGTGCCCAGGACGAGACTCGAACTCGTACGGTCTGTTTAGGAGCCGAGGGATTTTAAATCCCTTGTGTCTACCATTCCACCACCCGGGCACAGCGTAACATCGTGGTATGATGAGAAGTTTCTGTCAATTTATCCTTGGGATTCTTTTGCTGGCTTTGGCCGGTTGCAGCTGGTTTAGTTCGAAGCCAGACTTTGATCCCCGCTCCTCAAGTGTGATTCAGCCTGTTTGGTTTCAAGCGGGTAGTATTCGACTCGCCAATTTGCAAGGCGAGCCACTGCCGCATTTGTTTTATGATCCTGCCGCAGGCCTTAATTTCAAAACCGGGCGAGTCAATTTTCTACCGTTGATTGTAGCTGGAGACGAGAGAGCCTATGAGCTCGATGTTTTGAGCGGCCAGCGCTTCTTCTCCCATTTCCAATGTAAGCAAAACGACGTGTGGAAAGAGCGTGGCGGTGTTTCCGCTCGCGCGAGCTACACGGTAGGGGTCATCCCACGTCACTTCGACCAAATCAATCAGCCGCAAAGAGTGATCGTGTTCGGTGGTGCCAAGCGCTTTGATGTTAAGTTGCCCATCGTTTATCAAGTGCGTGTACTGGGTGGCTTCGTCGAAGAGATGTGTCCCTTCGGCCGCTGTTCTGGTCCCAAAGATTGGGTGGGCCGCATGGTGTTCGTCGCCATCGATGAACAGGACAGTCGCTACGCCGAGGTCAAAGATTTTTCGCAACTCCTGAAGAAAATTGACTGGCAAGAGATTCGCGGCCAGCTCGAGAACTTGCCGGGCCGCAACTTCATGGTGGACACCGAGTACCCTGCTATCCGTGTGGGTAACCTCTTGAGCACGCGCGAGATCCTCGGGTTCTTTGAGAAGCACACGGTCTCACTCACACCGAAAGAATTAGCAGCGACGCAGAACTCTTGCGCGAATCTTTATAAAATTTTTTGGGACAATGCCGGAGCGACGACAGTTCTCGATCTCCCGGCAAAGACCAAAGAAGAAGTGAATGCGCGCGCGAAGTTCTATGAAGCACTCAAGAAGAAAGGCAAGCCCGCTTACTTTGGCCAGCGCTTAGGCGCCTTGTTAAAAAAATACGGTGACGAAATCAGCACCTGCTCTCGCTTGGTTTACGCGGGTGATCCGAACCAGCATAGCGATCGTTATAAATTTCAGGCTTGGGTGAATCTCTACGTCCGTCTTCATAAGGAGGGCTGGGAGTATGACTGTCGAGCTCAGACCTGGAGTGCGACCAATCAAGGGGCCGTCGCCATGAAGAGCATGCGCGAAAGTGCGGCCCAATGCTCGGCACGCGATTATGACAAGGCGATGGAGTACATTCCACCGCTTCTGAAAAATCTTCGGATCTCTGGTGAACGCTGGCAGTTCATCGGCTGGGATGAGCATGTCCATGGTACACACAATAAACTCCTCAATTGGGTGCGCGTTCCTGAGCGAGTCTTTGCCTGTGGTGGTGAGAACTTGAACACAAAAATTCGCGGCGCTTGGCGTGAAAAGCCGGAAGGTATGGACTGGTCTGTTCGCCATATCGAGCGCAGTTTGAAAGATTCGGACTATATTTACTGACATGAATAATCCTCTCACTCCAATCATAACGCTCATCGACAACTGGGCAGCTCAAAGAGTTGTTCGCGTGGCTTTGTTTGGGCACGGACTCGCGGTTGCCGAGTGGGAAAGCCTGATGACCACGCCGTATCTGCTAACGCAGCCACTCGTGCAACTGGTGGCGCATCCTTCGGAAGCGGAAGTCCTCGCTGTTCACGGTCCGTTCAATGCACTCAACTGGTCTGCGCTTGAAGCGTGGGTTGCCAGTGGAAAGACGAGCGCATCTGTGATCGCCGTGGGAAATGAGCTCAAGCTCGCAACGACGGGTGAACTTCTGGGTCCTGAAAAAAAATTGAGTGGTTTTAAAGTCTCCTCGCACATCACCGGACATCCACCCACGCCGACGGAAATTCACCAAGCGCTCATCTGCCTCTTGCAGGCCCGCCATGTTTGACTGGGGCACGTTTCGCGAGCGCAAAGAATTCTACACGGGGGCCTTCGGCGCTGCTTATCGGTTTGATCACGATCATCACCATGTGCATTTGCAGTCCCGCGAATTGGCGCGCACCATGGACATCCTGCGGTTCGACATGGGCTTTCTCCTTCTAAATGACATTGTAGTGGTGCCCGCTCCGGGACATCCGCTCTATGAAACACTTTATCCTGGCGTTCATTGGGATGTGACTTTTCATTTGTTTCACCTTGAAGCTCATCAACGCCTGCAAGTTCATTTGTTGTTAGGTGCAGGGGAAACACTGCCGTCTGTGATGAAATGGTTTCCTGGTAGCTTGCGTTTTGAGCAAGAAGCCCGTCTTAAACTCGGCCTTGAAACGTTGAATGAAAAACCGCTCGAACTTCCGACCCATGCCTGCAATCCCAATCTCAGTGAGGCGCCGTATCCGGCGGAACTCCACCAGTGGTACTTGTTCGGCCTGAATCATCCGCTCACGCGCCATCAATGGGAGCTTGCCGTCGAGGCAGACCATGGTCGCGTGAAGAATTCGTGGCTACAAACGGGTTACTGGCGACGGAACTGGGAAGAGCAAGCTCGAGGCCTCAACCTCATTCACATGCAATCTTTGCTAGAAGGTCTCGTGCCTTCAGGTTCGAGTCTTACGAGTATTGCATGGGTCAAAACAGTTGAAGACTATTTCCTCTGGCGGATTCCCGAGCGCGCGCAGGCCGTGCGAATGATCTTCATGGAGCTGGGGCGCATCTCGCATCACCTGTCGGTGTTGAGTGATCTCGCGATTGATTTACAGATTGATGAGGCCCAGCGCATCTGCCGTGAAACCCGCGAACGTTGCCGCGGACTCTTTCAATTTTACTCAGGCCATCGTGTCGCTACGGGTGTCGGGGCTTTTGGTGGATTACCCGTCGATTTGCCACCGGGCTGGGTGCAAGAGGCGATGTCATTTATGCGTGGCTTAGATGGTGCACTAGCACTCTATCGCCGTATGGTGGCACAACATCCGATGGCGCTCAAACGTTTGCGTCTCGCAGGATTATCCGCGCAAGACGCTCTCGAAGCCGGCATCACAGGCCCCGCCTTACGCGCAGCCGGCGTGAACTTTGATTTACGGAAATCACGTCCGTTTTATTTTTATCAAGACATTGATTTTGATGTTCCCGTCGGAGTGCGCGGTGACGCCCACGATCGCATGCTCATTTTGATGGAAGAGTGTCATCAATCTTTGCGGATCTTGTGGCAGGTGATCGATAACCTTCCGCTGGGCGCGTTTAAAATTGATCTCCCGGGCATCGAAGATTTTAATGCTGGCACGCTCGCTCCCGAGATGTGGAGTGATTGGTGGAAGAGCGCGGATCGCACCTGGAGTGCGCAATACACAGCGGTTGAAGGTGTGAATGGAGAACTTGGCTTCCATCTCGTCTTACGTCCTGATAGCGCGAAGATTTGGTCATTAAAAATTAAAACCAATGCCATTTTGTTGGCGCAAGCGATGCCACAATTTTTACGCGAATGCCCAGTGGCCGACCTGTCGCCGGCACTCACAACACTGGATGTTCAGGCCAGTTCGGTGGACAGATGATTATCCGACGTGAGCACTATGTTGAGTTGAGTTGGTGGAAGTGGACTCGCTTGCGTGGCCGGCTCACGTGGGCGCGCTTCACGGGAGGCTTTGCGCGCTCTCTCGGTCTAGAAAACGCGGGTATTATTCAAACAACTCCAGTGCAACAAAATACAGTCACTTCTGTGTCAACCTGCTCGCGCTGTGGCGCTTTGGGACACCAGTGCATACCGAATATCACGACGTTTGATAAGAATGCGTGAAGGGCTTGTCTCTCATGACTCAGACGTGTGACAATGAGCGAGTTACCGACCCCCCAGCAAGGAACGCTTTCTATGCGCACCATTATCAACATTCTCTTTTTCATTGCCTCCTATTTTGCCGCTGACTGGGCCATCCCCAAGTTCATTGGCACAGAAGGTTTTCTCGGCGCTTGGTTTACTTCATACCCATGGGTCTGGTTTGTGGTTTACACCGTGTTGGTGTCGCACCTGACGATCACCTGCATGAGTCTTTCATTCCATCGCTCGCACACGCACAAAGGCGTCGTGTTCAACCCGTACTTGGATATGATTATGCAAGTGTGGCTCTGGTGCGTGACCAGCATGTCGAAGCCTGATTGGGTCTCCGTGCATGTGTATCACCACGCTCACAGCGACACCGAGAAAGATCCTCATTCACCGGTTCAGAAAGGTTTCTGGCGTGTGTTCCTCTTGGGTGTGTTTGATTACACCAAAGCCAAGGAATTGCCGGACGTCTTAAAAATTCGCAAAACCATCAAGCTCAATGCGCTGGAAGGTTTCATTTCTCGTAATCTTTTTGTTGGCCCGTATATCTTCTCGAGCATCCTCTTGGTGTTGTTCGGAACAGACGTAGGACTCTTGCTGCTCGTGACGAATTTCCTGATCTCTCCACTGTTCGCTGTCGGCGGCGTAAACGCCTTGGCGCACACCTGGGGCTACCGCAACCACGTATCTGGCGACAACAGCCGCAACATCGGTTTCTTGTTTCCATTGAATTTCATCATCTGCGGAGAGTTGGATCACAATAACCATCACTCGCACCAGCGCTCATGTTCATTCCGCCACAAGTGGTATGAGTTTGATATCGGCTGGGCCTACATCTGGGCTCTCGCAAAACTTAAACTCGCCGACATTCGCCACAGCTACACCACCGTGACGCTCAAGCAAGAGATGAGCAAAAAAGTGCGTGAGCTGATGGACAAAGACATGCGTTTCAAGAAAAAACTCGAAGAGCTGGCCCTTGAATACCAAACTTCAGTTCATGAGATGCGCGATCAACTTGCGGCTTATGTGCAAGGTCAAAAAATCCGCTTTAACGGTCAACGTGTTCGCATGGACGCGCGCCTTAAGGCCTTGATCGAAGAGCTCCAGCGCACGGTGCGCATCAACGAAGAGCTCGGTCTCGCTTACGCATGAAATTTTTCCTTCTCCTTGCCCTGCTGTCGATGACAGCAGGCGCAGGCGAGTTCTGCGACAAACTCCAACAACTTCCTGAAGCCACCCGCTCCCGTCTCGGACCTATTATTGGTTTAGGTGCCAGCGTGACCGCGGGGTACGGGGGAGTGATGGGACCGGCGCAAAGAGTGGCGCTTATTCTAGATGTTCCTTATGTATCTCTTGCGAGTAATGGAGCCACTTCAGCGGTGGCATTGTCTCGCTGGACGAAAGCAGAGTCCCAGCGTTGCGGCACGGCCATCGGCGTAGACCTATTCTTCTGGGATAGCGTTAAGGGCTGTTCTGCTGACGCCGTGACAAAAATTGTAAAACTCGCACAAGAGCGCAAATGCCATCGCGTGATTTTTTCCAACGTCCCACGACTCATTTCTCTGCAAAAAAGTTCGTGCATCAGTCTGATCAATAAAACGTTGGATAATTCTGTGGCGATCGATGTGTTGCCGGTCATGGAGGAATTACAGCGCGACTCACGTCGAGAAACTTACTTCCGGGCCGACGGAATTCACCTCACCGAAGTGGGTGCGGAAGCGGCTACGGAAAAACTTTGTGAGCTGCTAATCTAGGTTGGAAAACCGATCTTCTTCAGCATCGCCAAAAAAACCTTCCGATCAATTTCTTTACCGCCCAGGCCTTTTACCACGGGTGTCACCATCTGCGTGTCCATCCAGCTGATGCCTTCGAGTTGAAAGCGTTCAGCAGCCGCAAGTAGGGCGGCTTTGCCTGCATTATCTTCTAGGGTGAACATGCTCTCGCCGGAGCGAAACGCACCGAGCTTCACACCATAGAGACCACCCACCAGACGCTGTCCGATCCAAGCGCCACAGCACCAAGCGTAGCCTTGCTCAAAGAGAGTCGTGTAGCCATGAATAATATCCGGCGTGATCCAAGTAGAGGGCTGGTCTTTGCGAGGCACAATGGCACAGAGACGAATGATCTCAGCAAAAGATGTGTCGTATTTAATCTCGAACGGTTCTTTCTTTAAAAACTTAATCAGGCTCTTCGGAACATGCATATCTTTGAACTCAAGAATCCCGCGCGGATCCGGTGAAAACCATGCGAGCGGAAATTCCGGCGACAAGGGCCAGGGAAAAATACCCCGCGAGTACGCCTCAAGAATTGTATCGGCCTGCAAATCACCGCCGACGGCAACTAGACCATCTTCGGTGGCACCTTCTACCGGAGGAAAAACAACCTTACGCATCGGAGCCCATCGCGCGTGCAAGAGTGCGGGCCATGCTTGCCGCGGTCATAAGGGTGGTTTCTTGATTGATGTTCGGCATGAAATTATGATTCACCATAGGAGCGACTTCCATAAGATCGGCGCCCGTGACTGGAAATTCTGCCGCCACCTGACGAATCATTTCACCGCAGGCAACAGGATCAAGCCCTTGGTCCTCCGGTGTGCCCGTGGCCGAAGCCCACTGAGTATCCAGCGCATCGATATCAAATGAAATATAAACTTCTTCCACACCGGCGCGCTTGTAAGCAGTGATAACATCTTTTGTCACGGCCTGCATGCCACGTTTTTTGATATCACTTGCCCAGTGTTGTGTGAGTCCCATAGACTCCCAATGACTACGATCTTTACCCGTGGCACGAATGCCAACTTGAATGAGCTGGTCTTTGGAAGGAAAAAATTCACGCACATGATAAGTCCACGAACCAAAACACAGATCAATGCCTAAACGTGTGTCGAGCAAATCGGTGTGAGCATCAAAGTGCAAAAGTGCGAGTTTTTTGCCTCTACGCGCTTTCGCCCAGGCACTTACTAACGGAAAAGAAACTGAGTGATCACCACCCAAAGAAAGCACGCGCAGTTGGGGAAATTTTTTGTGCAATTCTGTCAGTGCAGCTTCAGCGATGGATAGTGGTGACACAGGCCAGGCTTTGTCATGAGTGCCGTACAAAGCTTTACGACAGGAACTGAGAGTTTCCGCATTGAGATATTTATCATGCAAGAGGTGAGGGATCACGCGAACATCACCGATGTCAGCAAGCAGTGTTCCATCTTGCAAAAGAGCTTCACGAATAAATAACGGGCCCCAGTTAGCCCCGCGCTGAATGCCGCCGCCACAATCGGAAGCGATTCCAAAAAGTGCAACTTGCTCCGAGGCTAACTTCGAGAGCGAAGCGAGCCACGCTTCACGGGCGGGAATGTCACCATACAACGCTTTTTGCAGACGCAATCTTTTATCACTGCCGGTGTGAACGGTGTAAACACCTTCGCCGGGAGGGCACAGCCAATGAGGAGCGACGTCGAGAAAACTCATGACAGTTGTCCTGTGGTAAAAAGAGTCAGCACTTCAGTTTCATATTCAATCATCGTTGGAATCAATCCCTGCCACACACCGGCGATGTGCGGAGTTGCAATCACCTGCGGCGTGTTCCAGTAGTTTGGCGTGAAGGGTTCAAGCTCATGCACATCCAGCACGGCGCGCGCCTGAGGATTTTTCTGCAAAAAATCCCGCAGCGCTCTTTCATCCACCAACTCGCCACGGGCCGGATTGATCAATAAAAAATCTGGCGGGCAGGTGTTGAAAAATTCTTCATCGAGCAGATGACGATTCTCTTTGTTCAAAGATGCCGCCAAGATCACTACATCCCAACCGCCCCAGAGATCAGCGTCGAGTTTTTCAAAGGGATCCAGCACGGTGACTTGTAATTTCTGCTGCAGGATTTTTCCCACATGCCAATGGCCAACGATGAGTGTGCGACGTTCACTGGTTAAAGTGCGTGGCCAATCGCGGGTTGCAGGCCAGGCGCTATGATGACGAATCGGAGCGGCGTGAGTGTAGAGCGCGCTCAAACACCAATCGGCCACGGCCTGGGCGCGGATCGGGTTGCCGAGCACCAAAGGGACTTCAGTCCAGCCGGGGACTAAGTTATCGTGCCCAGAGTTTGGGTGAAGAATCAGTTTGACGCGTGGACGCAAAGCTTCCCACTTCGCAAGATCGGTATGGGTATTGGTGAGTAAACAAAGATCGCCATCGGTCGGCACCTCGTCCTGGGTTCCGCAGTAGCGCACTCCGGGCACACTTTCCAAAGCCGCACGTTCCAAGGCCTCAAAACCAGGAGGGAAATAGCTCGAAGAATCGGTCCGTTTAACAATTATCGACATGAGTTGAGAGTACCTCTTGAGAGGGTACCCAATCAAATCTAAATCCGTTATATTCCGGGCATGATTAGCATTAAATCTGCCCGTGAAATCGAACTTATGCGTGAGACCAGCTTGCTGGCCGCGAAGACTCTGCGCTTCATTGAATACAAGCTCAAGCCGGGCATGAGTACTGAAGACATCAATCAGCTGTGCCATGAGTACATCATCAAGCGTGATGCGATTCCCGCGCCGTTGAACTATCACGGCTTTCCGAAAAGTATCTGCACCTCAAAAAACGAAATCATCTGCCACGGCATTCCGTCGTCAAAAGACATCATCCGCGATGGTGATATTTTGAATATCGATGTGACGACGAAGTACAAAGGTTTCCATGGCGACACTAACCGCACCTACTTGATCGGTAATGTGCGCCCAGAAATCCAACGTATGGTCGAGCGCACTTACCAGTGCATGATGGCAGGCATCGCAGTTTGTCGTCCCGGTGTGCGCATCGGTGATATCGGTGCGGTCATCGAAGAGATGGCCCATGATTATGGTTATTCAGTGGTGCAAGAGTACTGCGGCCATGGCATCGGCCGTGAGTTCCACGAAGAGCCACAAATTCTTCACTACGGTAAACGTGGCACGGGCGTGGAAATGAAGCCCGGCATGACTTTCACCGTTGAGCCCATGATCAACTTCGGCAAACGTCACTGCAAACTCCTAGATGATAAGTGGACCGTCGTGACCAAAGATAAATCTTGGTCAGCGCAGTTCGAGCACACCATTCTCATCACGGAAGACGGCCATGAAATTCTCACGCAGGTGCCGGACAGTGCCTGGAGTGCGGCCGACAATCAGATATGATCACCGTCACGCAAGGCGATGCGACTCTTACTCTTCAGTTAGACGATCACCAGCGTGTCCTTGCGGCACACTCACTCAGTGACGATGCCGTTCTTCTTTGGCTGTGTGGTTGGCTCCCGGGACGCAATGTTCGCGAAGCTCAAGAAGTCGCCGGAGAAGAACTCTTGCTCTCTCATCCCCAGTGGGGCCTCTCGGAAGCACGTCTCGTCGATGTCCTATTAAAAGATGTGCTCTATCGCACGCACAGAAAAGTTGAAATCAGTGGCGTGATCATCTGTCGCTGCCGAAATGTGACTCGCGAAACCATTCGCGACGCTATTGCCACGGATCCCATGATGGCGCGCGAAGATCTTACCATCATGTGCAAGGCAGGCTCCGGCTGCGGCTCTTGCATCGGTGATCTCGACAAAATGCTCGCTGATGCACGTCCGAAATCAAAGCGCTGGCATGACCAGCCTCATTCACACTGGGTGCTGTTGGTGCAAGAATCCCTGGAGCGCTGGCACTCACGTAATACGCAGTATCCCGCTATGACAGTGAAGAGTTTTCAAGAGGGTGTGGTGCGAGTCCACGTGCAAGGCACTCTGAGTGCAGATCAAGAATGGGATTTGGTGCAAGGCCTGAGTGATTATTGGGCGGAAGGTTTTCCGGCACCCTTGTCGGTCTTCTTAGATTTTTCGCTGGCACAAACCGCAAAAATTTCATCTGAGCGCTGAATTCCAGCAAAAATTTTCATCAAACGTGATTTCTTGTTAGTGATCTTTGAAAGATCCATTTCTTCTTGCAGAAATTTCACTTCTTCATTCAACGCTTTAAGACTGGGAATATGTTTTTCCAAACAATCCGGTGTGGGCGCTTCAGTCTGCAAAGCGGCCAGAAAATTCAGCAGCATTTCTGGTGCCGCCTGCGCCATTTCTTTCATCAGCTCACGAGTCAAACCCGTTGAGCCGGTCTTGATGAAGTACCAACCATTCGGATCAAGCAACATCGCCTCTAAGAGATGAATCGAGCTGCGTTCAGTTTTTTTACAAACCTGATTCAACAGCGCCGGTGTTCCGTCTACGCCTTGAGTCTGCAGCAGTTCAGAAATAAGACGCTGGTTGAGATCATAAAAGGCACCGCCGGCCTTTTGCTTATGAAAACTCTTCTCTTGAGCGCCGAGGCACACCAAAAGGCGTGAGCTGGGGCGAGGGGAGCGGGCCCAGGCCGAGACACTCAGAAGGCTTAATACGAGAATCCAACGCATGGGAAAATTCTAGCATGATTTTCTTGAGGGTGTATGACAGAATGGGCCTATGAGAGAAATGACCCTGATGGAGCACCTAGAAGAGCTTCGCACCCGCCTGGTGCGCATGGTGATCATCGTCACGGTCGCCTTCGCGGTTTGTTACTCACAAAGCGCCCTCATTTCTCAGATCCTGTTAGTGCCTTTACGTGAGGCCATGGGGGGCGTGGGAAAAGTTGTCTTTACTGGTCTGTTAGACAAAGTTCTCGCTGAATTCCAGATCGCTTTTTGGAGCGCCATTTTTGTCGCTTCACCGCTGCTCTTTAGAGAAATCTGGATGTTTATTCGTCCGGGGCTGCATGATCATGAGGCCCGCGCGGTGAGACCTTTCATTTTTGTCGGTTTCTTGCTGTTCATCGCTGGCGTGTGCTTCGGCTATTTCGTGATCTTCCCGTTCACCTTCAAAACCTTGATGTCTTATGGCGTACAAGACGTTGAAGCCATGATGAATCTCAAAGACTACTTGCTGCTCGCTTCAAAAATATTGGTGTTCTTGGGACTCTTATTCCAGATGCCTAATATTTTGCTCATCCTCGGCTTCATGGAGATCGTCACAGCGCCCAGCTTGCGTTCAATGCGCCGTTATCTCTATGTGGGCTTCTCGATTTTTGCAGCGATCGTCACGCCAACTCCAGACATTATGAGCATGATGGTGGTGTGGGTGCCGATGATTGTGTTGTTTGAAATTGGGGTCGTGGGAGTTGCATTCATTGTACATCCGTATCTCAAACGCAAGTACATGCCTTAACGGCTAAACTGATTTTAGTTTTCGGGTCTTTTTGCCGAAAGACTCCGTCTATGCCGCAAAAAAACGAAGACGAAAAAAAGCCTGATATTCTAGCAAAAGTGATCGTAGGCTTCGCGTGGATAGTTTTATTTTCTTCAGCTGCCTTATTTGTCTTATCCACCGCCCAGCCTGAAGTGGTGGACGGTGTGACCCGCAAGATCTCAGGGTCTAAGAACTAGCAAATCACAGGGCGCTTCTTTCATCATCTTCGTCGCGAAGCTCGATGTGAACATGCCTGCGAATCCCTTGATGCCTCGAGTACCCACCACCAATAACTTAGCCTTGTTCTCTTTGAGATAATGAATCATCTCTTCGGCTTCATCGTTAGCGAGCAGGATATGCACTTGGCTGGCACTGCGAATATCAGCTGGGATTGAAGGGAAAAGTTGCGCGCGAATATTTTCTGAAAAGGCTTCACGAAAAACTTGAAACTGTTCTGGAGTAGGAGATTCTACGACTTGCATAAAGTCGGCACCGTACACACTGCGCTGGATGATATGAACAAAATCTATCGGCCCATCTTCCATCGGACGATGCTTGAGCCAGTTTTTCACACTTTCGAGAGTGGGTCCTTCGAGGGGACAAGCGACAACAGTTTTCATAGGGGCCTCCTGGGTTAAATACCAAGGTAGCCCCTATGAGGGTCGCTGAGTGTGTTATTAACTACACACTATTTTTGTAAAGCCAGCATCACTTCACGACACACTTTCGCGGCCATGCAGGCGGAGTTATTCGTAGAATCAAGCATCGGAGCGAGTTCATTGATATCCGCACCAATGAAATTCTTGCGATTCAAAATCTTCAAGATTTTCATGAAGCCGTGAAAGTCTTCGCCACCCGTCTCTGGTGTTCCTGTGCCCGGCATATAGGCCGGATCAAAGAAATCCAAGTCCAAAGTCAGGTAAATCGGACGATCATCTGGAATCGCTTCTAGTTTTTCGCAGCACTCTTTGAGCGATGTCATCAATGTGCCGTTCTCTTTCATCCAATTGAACTCTTCACGTGGGCTTGAGCGGATGCCGTACTGAATGAGCGTATTCTTCGGCGTGAAATGATCCAGCACACGACGAATGATCGAAGCGTGCGAGAATTTTTCTTCTAAGTAGCCATCACGAAGATCGGCGTGCGCATCTAAATGCAACAACACCATATCCGGATACTGCTCCATATGGCGCACGATTGGCCCATAAGAGATGGAGTGTTCGCCACCCAAGACGATGAACTTGATCTTGTCTTTTTTGAAGTTCAGGTCCTTGGTCATCTCCATCCAGAATTCATTGGTGATGTGCCACTTCGACGGATAGATCGGAAGATCACCCATGGTCACGAAGTTGTAGTCCTGCGTGTCCTTGTCCAAGTACGGCGAATAGTCTTCTAGGCCGTATGAGGCTTCACGAAGAGCACCTGGACCGAAACGTGCACCGGGACGGAAACTTGTCGTGCCATCAAAGCAAAATCCCACGAGGTGAGTGGTGTTGGAGAAGATCGCTTGAGCGTACTGCGTGCCGATAAACGGACGAGCACTTTCAAGGCCTTCAATTTCGCGTAAAAGTTTTTGTTCCATACTT
>JAKFUR010000035.1 GCA_021732585.1 Bacteriovoracaceae bacterium | reverse complement strand
ACAACGGTGATACGTTTTTTGAGTTCGCCGTTCGCCTCCACTTCTACTTCATTGAAACAGCTCGACCTGAAAAAGTTCCTGCGGGTATCAGTGACGTATTCTGCCACGACGTGAACCTCTTTCCTGGTCCCGACAAAAATAGCAATCCTCGTCTGGAAGAAACACCCGGCGCCTACGCTCTTTGGAGCAGGGACGACATCCGTTTCTTTGATCTTGATACACCGCCATCAGGTCAGCGCGACGTGAACGAGCTGATCGCCAAAAAAGCATCGGACTACGGTGCACCTTTCACGGCCATCCCGAACCTCTTCTTTGAGCTCACCATGAGTTCTGGGCCGACCATCAATGAAGTGGGTAACGTGGGGTCTTCGGGTCTCCCACTGGGTTTGTACATGAGCTATCTGAACGATGCAGCCGCGGGGAACGTGGCCTACTGTCCGAAACAGGCCCACTATAATGCTGGCGACATCCCTTTGCGTGCCATCGGTGATGTGATTCAGGCCGACACGGAAGGGATCTATCTCGCTAAGCGTGAGACAGAAACGTTCACCAACTCACAGGGTGAAACAGAATGCCTTCCCATGGACATCATCATCACGCGTGAAACGGATATGAAGCGCGTGTGGTTCTATCGCCATCCGACGACGCGACAAGCGACCCAACCGGTATCACCAAGTACATTGCGTAATAACACCATCAAGTTTTATTACCCGTACGACTTTACAAGCCCGTATGTGAAAAAGAGTTATCAGAAAGAATACACTGTGATTTTGCCGAACCAGGTTGAGCAAGGAACATGTTCTGAGAGCACAGGCGGCACGCCTACTCCAGCCCCAGGCGGCATCCCTACCACCTACACTCCGCACGATCGTCGCTTCGGTTGTATCCCCGTCTCAACGACGCCTTAAAAGAATGTGGTCTTAAACACGTCGAGTGTAGGACCGAGTTCTTCTCTGAATGAGAACCACAAGAATCCCAGTGAGCCACCCAACATCAGCACGCTCGTAGAGAATCCGATGTACACGCGTTTCATAAAACGCGTTCTTTTTTTGATGAGAGTTTTGCGTAAGACGAAGACCAGAATCATGAGTGCGATGGAAACGTAGCCACAGATTTTGAGATCGTCCGTACGATTAAGGATTTTCACCATCTGCCCCATGGCCTTGGGATGTTGCATGAGATTTACTAAGAAATCTAACATCTTTGGAAAAGCGTTCACCAGGCCGCTCAACGGTGTCTTGTGAATTTGCTCCTCGACCACTCCTCGGAGCATTTCCTTCGGCATCGCCGCCATCGGATTGGTTTGATAAGCGTTGATAAGTTTCTGGCGCAAGACGGGATCTTGAATGATATCTAGCGAGCTCTTGCCGCCTTGGAGTGCGGCCTGTAGTTCGAGTAAATCTTTATTGATGGCGAGACCGAGTTGTTCGTTCTCGAGAGGCGCTTCCTGCGTGGCCTTGGCTTCATCATCGAGACGCTGCAATTTCTCTTCAGGCGTTTCGAGGATGCCAGCAGCAGCTCCCATGGCCTTGTTCTGCTCTGCGAGTTCTTTTTCGAGTTTTTCGAATTCATCTTCTTCAGAAACATTGCCCTGAGGAGCAGCAGCATTCTTTGGAGCTGCTACTTCAGGGCCTTGCGGGTCGTAGACTTGAACTGTTTGTGACCAAGAGGTGATGGGAAGTAGCAACGCAATAAGAAGCGCTCCACTTCCCCATTTCATTAGATCGTCCGTGCCTTACCACTCGCTGCCTGTTGCTGAGCCGCTTTCTTGCGGCCCATACGGTCAAACAGGATGGTGATCGGAGATGCGATGAAGACTGTCGAGTAAGCACCGATGACCGTACCGATCGTCAGAGCGAAGAAGAAGTCCTGAATGACTCCGCCACCCATCAACCACATCACAGCACACACGATGAAGACAGTACCGGCGGTGAGAATCGTACGACTCATGGTCTCGTTCACAGCACGGTTGATGATTTTGTTCATGTCTTCGTTCGGGTTGGCCTGTTCGATCTCGCGAACACGGTCGTAGATCACCACCGTGTCGTTCACTGAGTAACCGATGACAGCAAGAAGAGCCGCCACGATCTGCAGAGAGAATTCTTTCTGCGTGAGGATGAACATACCAATAATGAAGGTCACGTCGTGGATAAGAGCGACGATCGCACCTGGCGCGTACTTCACATCGAAGCGAAGAGCGAGGTAGATCATGATCGCTAAGAGGGCCCATGCCATCGCCTGGAAGCCGGCGTTACGAAGCTGAGCGCCCGCTTTCGGTCCAACGATGTCGTTCTTGAGGATTTCGAATTTACCGGCACCGTACTTATCGCTCAGGACCGTGCCGACCGTAGTGGAGGCCGCGTTGAGGTCGCCCTCTGAGCCTTCGCTTTGCACCTTGAGGAGAACTTCTTTCTCTTCTTCACCGATCGACTGCACGCTCGAGATCGGCACATTGGCCGCTTCCATCGAGGCGCGGAGTTCAGTTACGTTCACGACGTCCGTGAAACGTACTTGCACCTCAGCTCCACCGCGGAAATCTACGCCGTAGTTAAGGCCCTTAGTGAAGAACAAGGTGATGAAGCTCAACGTGACGACAACAGAAGCGACGATGCACCACTTGAACATGCTGACGTAGTCAATATTGAAATCAAAAAGGCTTTTTCTTGGTGTGCTCATAATTTAATCCTTAAATGCTGATGGTCTGACGACGTGAGACGTACCAGTCAAACATCAACTTCGTGACAAAGTAAGAAGTGTAAACGGTTGAGGCGAGACCGATCAACAACGTGACCGCGAATCCACGCACCGGGCCGGTACCGAAGTTCAACAAACACAAACCCGCAAGTGCGGTTGTTAAGTTGGCATCGAGGATGGTCCAGAAGGCCTTATCAAAGCCCATGGCGACGGCTTCTCGCGAGGGAACACCTTTGTTGAGTTCTTCTTTAATACGCTCGTAGATGATGATGTTACCGTCGACTGCCATACCCACAGTAAGTGCGATACCAGCGATCCCTGGAAGCGTGAGTGTGGCTTCGAGAGCAACCAAGCAGGCAAAGCCCAACAACACGTTCACCAAGATCGTGACACAAGCAATCACACCTGAAACACGGTAATAGAAAATCGTGAAGAGGAACACGAACACACTGCCGATAGCAGCTGCCACTTGAGCACGCTCAATGGAGTCAGCACCCAGCGAAGGGCCCACCACGCGTTGCTCTTGGAATTCAAGTTCAACGGGAAGAGCACCGGCACGAAGAACCAGGGCCAGGTCGCGCGCTTCAGTTAAAAGATTGTTGTAGTCACCGAAACCCAGAGTGATCTGGGCGCTACCGCCGGAGATTTGACCCTGAATCACAGGTGCTGAGTAAACGTTACCGTCGAGCACGATCGCCATCCGACGACCCACGTTCTTACCGGTGATTTCTTCGAAGATCTTGGCGCCTTCTGACTTGAAGTCAATGGCGACGTAGGGACGGTTTTGCTGTTGATCGATACGAACTGTGGCTTCTTGGAGAGCATCGCCACCCAGTGGTGATACGGCCTCAAGCAAGTACGGAGTCATCAACGTGATTTCGTTCGTCACTTTGCTGGTTTGCTTTTCGAAGTAGATCAAGAAACCCGCTGGGAGATCAGTCTTGAGAAACGTGTTGAGCTTCTCCATGTAGTCACTGAAGCGCTGACCCTTCTCGTACACGATGCCGGCAGCTTTCGCCTTATCAACCCAAGCTTGTAACTGAGTCTCAGGCAATTGGTCGTTCACAAAACGGAACTCGAGTTTTGCGGTACGGCCGATCAAGTCTTTCGCGCGATCGATGTCTCGCACACCTGGGAGCTGCACTACGATACGGTCTTGGCCTTGAGAGTTGATCTCGGGTTCAGTTACACCGAACTCATCAATACGGTTACGAATAACTTCAATCGAGCGAGTCACCGCAGTGGTTTCCATTTCGCGGAGATAGTCGCGCGACAAACCGTAAGTGACTTTGTTTCCTTCATCACCCACTAGACGCATGCTGTAGCCGAAGTACTCGTTGAGCTTGGTCGTGGTCTTTTCAACATCCCCTTCGATTATGAGGGTCTGCTTTGGATCGCGCGGATCACTCACATCGAGATCACCTAACGTGACTGGCAAGGCTTCTTGCTGAAGATAGGTCTGCGCTTTCTTCACAGAAACGAGAATCTCATCGCGATAGACTTTGTTAAAGTCGATACCGAGCACCATGTAGAGGCCGCCCTGTAAATCGAGACCAAGGTTAACTTTTTTGCTGATCACCCATTTCTTTGGATCAGAATTAGTCACACTCGGCACGATCGCCAGTAGGGCCACCGTTATGATAACAGCGAGAACAGAGAAACGAATCCACCAGTTACGGGCCATGAAGCACTCCAAGGGGAAAGTAGAAAGGAAAAGGATAGTTCAAGGAGGCGGGACTATCTAGGAAAAAGTCCTATGACTTGTCTTCGGTGCGATGTGTGTCAGAGACAGCGTTCTCGACAGGAATGGCGTCAGGAACTTTGGGTTTTTCTTCCTGAGCTGCGTCAGTGAGTTCGCGTTTCGCTTGATCAAGTTGCTCGGAAAAACCCTTGGTCGCGTTTTGAAACTCGCGCAAACCCTTCCCGAGACCTTTGGCCAATTCGGGTAGCTTCTTGGGGCCGATGAAAATCAGCGCGATCAGCAAGATCACCATCAGTTCGCCGAACCCCAAGCCAAACATATTACTTAGTCACTTCAGTCAAAACGGACTTTGCAGAGCCGCCGACGTGAGTCTTAAGGATTTTAATCTTAGTGCCGCCCTCGAGTTCAAGAGTCACCACTTTTTCAGTGATGCCTGAGATTTTGCCGAGGATGCCAGACTTAGTGAAAATTTCTTCACCGTGAGAGAGTTTGCTCAAGAAGTCGCGCTCTTCTTCCATGCGCTTTTTTTGAGGGCGGATCATGAAGAAGTACATCACCACGAAAACGAGGACGAAAGGAATCATCGACATCAAAGGGTTTTGAGCTGGTGCACCAGCTGCTTGTGCGTATGCGTTAGAGATAAAAAGAAGCATCATGGTTATTCCCATTTGTTTGAGGTGTAGTGGTTATAAAACGTCTGGTAATAATCGTCAAAAGAACCTGCTAAAATCGACTCACGTGCCTTCTTCACCATCTGTAAATAAAAATACAAGTTGTGATAAGTGATCAATTGTCCGGCGAGATACTCCCCCACATTGAACAAATGACGAACGTAGGAGCGTGAATAGCGCTTACAGACCTTGCAATCGCAAGAGGGATCCGGTGGGAGTGCATCTTCCACGAAGCGGGCCTTCTTAATATTCAGTGGGCCGTCGTGCGTTAGAAACTGGCCATTGCGCGCATTCCGACTAGGAAGCACACAGTCAAACATATCTAAACCGGCCTTAATTCCGTTCAGAACATCCAATGGTTTTCCCACGCCCATTAAGTAGCGAGGTTTGTCCTCGGGCATTTCGGGCACAAAGGAAGCGCACAGAGCGACCATCTCTTCGTTTTTTTCACCGACTGAAAGACCGCCTAGGGCGTAACCATCAAAACCCAAATCTTTAAGGCCCGCCAAACTTTCACGACGAAGTTCAAGATCAAGGCCGCCTTGCACGATGCCAAAAAGATTCTGATGGGGCTTAAGCTCAACGGTCTTGCAGCGCTTCGCCCACCGTTGGGTGAGCTGCAAACTTTTTTGCAACGACTCACGAGTCGCTGGAAGCGCGGGGCATTCGTCAAAGGCCATGACGATATCGCTACCCAGCGCGCGCTGAATTTCCATGGAGCGCTCAGGGGTCAGCAAATGTTTGGAGCCATCGATGTGCGATTGAAACGTCACACCTTCTTCCGTGAGCTTATTCAAATCCGCGAGGGAGAAAACTTGATAGCCTCCGGAGTCCGTGAGGATCGGGCCGCTCCAGGTCATGAACTTATGCAGACCACCCATGCGCTCGATGAGTTCGTGACCCGGTTTAAGGAATAGATGATAGGTGTTGCCCAAAATGATTTGAGCTTTCATGTCCTCGAGGTCTTCCTGCCACAGCGACTTCACGCTCGCGCGCGTGCCCACCGGCATGAAGATGGGCGTTTGAATGTCACCGTGGGCGGTGCGAATCGTACCTGCGCGAGCGGCGCCGGAACGACCTTCTAGGGTGAAAAAACTCATTCGCTATTGATACATGGCAGCGAGCTATTTGAATAGCAGATGAGATAATTTTGAATAAAACTTCTCAATTTCTTGTCGTACTAAAGGATCAGCATGAAACATTTATTCTTGGCCGCCCTGTTAAGCTTCGTCTCGCTCACTGCGCATTCAGTGCCGACACGCCGGACCAACGGCTCGGTTTCGTTTAAGCAGAATTTCTGTGCCTGCAACGACCAAAGATCTGTCCTGGTCTCACGCAGAGGTTGCGAAGCTTTTTGTCTTGAGAAAGAGACTTACGGGTTAGACATTCTCTACTTCGAGCTTAAGCTCGGTCGTAAGGCCATCGCGCAGGGCTTCCGAAACGTGACGGATTGGTGCACGATGGTTTTGAATAACAACACCAACCCACATTGCGTGCTAGAGGTACGGTCGATTTCGGGGCGCGAAGCTCCAATCAGCTTCTCGCTAATTCCAAATGGAAATTTCTTTCAGGCTAATATCGCCACGCTCGCAACAAATAAAACCTACGTCCTGAATCTTAAAGAGCTAACGAGTGGTGCGAAGTCGGACGCAATCCTGATTCAGAAGCGCCGCACTCGTTGAACTCGTCTATTCGAGCTTGATCAGCATCCCATCGCCATAACTAAAGAAGCGATAGCGCTCACGCACGGCCTCTTTATAGAGTTCCAAGGTTCGCTCACGTCCGAGCAACGCGCTCACTAGCATCAAGAGCGAACTCTGAGGGAGATGGAAGTTGGTGATCAGGCCGCGGATGCTGTGCACTTCTTTTCCAGGATAAAGGAAGATACGAGTTTCTTGTGGAGAAGTAGAAAAATCGAAATCACCATTGCGCCACGAGCTCTCTAAAACGCGCAGGCTGGTGGTGCCCACGGCAAAAATATTTCCACGTCCGGCACGAATTTTTTCGGCCTCACTGGCTTCCACATAAAAAGTCTCCGCGTGCATCTTATGCTCGCGAATATCCGCGCTCTTCACAGGCCTGAAGGTTCCGAGCCCCACATGCAAAGTCACAAAGGCGGTTTTGAAACCTTTGATCCGAAGTTCCTCGAGAAGCTCCGGAGTAAAATGCAAACCCGCAGTAGGTGCGGCCACGGAGCCCGCTTCTTTGGCATAAACAGTTTGATAGTCACGGCGATCTTGCTCATCACTGCGGCCATCGCGGATGTAAGGCGGAATAGGAATACCGCCATCACGCTCCAGCAGATTCAAAAAATCTTCGCGAGCGAGATTAGGTCTGACCCAAAAAGTTCCTTCCTCGCCGAGCTCACATAACTCTAAAGTCAAAGACCCAAAGTGAAAGACCTCACCCACTTTGCGTTTACCAGCGGCCCTCAAGAGCACCTGGTAAAGACCTTCACGAGGTAAGAGAGAAAGCACGAAGGCCTCCACCTCACCACCCGTGGGTTTCGCGCCTACGAGGCGACAGGGAAACACGCGGGACTGGTTAAACACTAAGGTCGCGCCGGCCGGCAGGTACTGGGCGATATTGCGGTAATGGGCATGCTGAACGGGGTCGCCTGTCACCATGAGACGTGAGCCACTGCGCCCAGAAATAGGACGAGCGGCAATAAGCTCGGGCGGGAGCTCATAATCATAGGCAGATAGAGTGAAATTTACCGGATCCATTGTCGAAAGCCTCTTGCGGGGGCCATACTTATCATAAGGAGCCATAAAATGGCGATTCGCTGGCTACTCATCATGTCGATTATTCCTACCGTGCTGGCCAGCACGACGCACGAGCGCGCCCTTCAATTGAACGAAGAGATGGAATACCTCATGAGTGTCGCCAACAAACCGCGGATTTGGGGTGAAGGCAGCCTCCCTAACCGTTCGGAACGCTCTGGCCCGGCCCCTACGCAAATGGAAGGGATAGAGAATCTCGAAAATCGTTTCTTCCAAGATGAAGTGAAATTCCAAGCCGCCCAGGCGCTGGAACCGGCCGTCGATGAAGAGTCGTCAGAAGACGAAGCTGCTGACTACCGCGTGGACGGCACTGTTCCTCAAGCGCAGTAATTTTTCCCTCGCCCTACTCCTTTATTTTCCCCACCCTTTTTTTGCTGCTTGTACTTCTTGCTTGTTAGCGGATTTCAACTGCGCACCTTTCTTGCACAGATGTAGGCAACAAGGAGCACGAATGGCCACGTACAATGCGTTGAAGTACACTCAGAGATTAGAAGACGCAGGCTTCACACGAGAGCAGGCGCAAGAAACAGTCAAAACGGTGATTGAAACGGTGGATGATAATTTCGCAACGAAATTTGATTTAAAAGAGATGGAGTATGCTCTGAGAGGGGATATTCAATCGGTGCGGACTGAACTTTATGTTGTCCGTGCTGAACTTAAGCAGGACATCCAAGCTTTGCGAACAGAACTCAAACAAGACATTCAAGACTTGCGAACAGAACTTTATGCTGTTCGAGCTGAACTTAAGCAGGACATCCAAGATCTTCGTCACGACATGAAACAAATGGAAAGCCGCCTCACCATCAAAATGGGCGCCATGATGATGGCCGGCATCGCTATTCTACAATTTTTGAAGTGAGCTAAGCTTTGGCGAACATTCCCGAAACTTGCTGAAGCAAGGGAATGAGCTGAAGCATCCACTGATCGATCATACTTTTGACGACAGCAAACATCGGATAGCTCTTCACTTGTGACAGCAAGAACTCAAGAAGTTGATTGAGAATGCGCATGATGGGCTCAAGGTCGAGCTTCTTTATGAGCATATCGAAAAGATTTTTCGCCTGCTCCACGTTCTGGCCCTTCACAACGTACAGTGGATTTTTGTTTTTCATGACATCAATTCCTGCTGAACCGTTTGCGCCATATTCATAAACTGCTCTTGAATCTCTTTGAACTCGTTGGCCTGGAATTCAAACACTGACTTGCGAGACGCTTGTGCTTTCGTGAACTGCACACGGTTCGTGAACGGCACGAACATGCGACCGCTACCAAGATCCGCACCGATTTTCTCAAAGTCAGCGTGGACTTGTTTGCGGCGAGCATCGAACAGGTTCGGGATGTATCCAAGGTTGCGTGGCACCGGGCAGATTTCCATCTCACGGATATCTTCCAACACTTGCTGAATATTTTTGAGACCTTGTTGTGAGAATGAATCGGGCACGAACGGATAGAGCACTCCGTCCACTGCGCAGAGGATGTTTACGACAAGTAGTCCCAGCGTTGGTGGGCCATCGATCACGATGAAGTCGTACATACTGCGAAGATTATTTTTTTCGATAAATTTCTTCAAGATCAGCTGGCGAGGAGAATTGATTCCCGCCACCGTCAGTTCAAAACCAGAAAGCTCTTGGCCCGCGGGGAGTACATCAATGTGCACGCCATCGATGGTTTTCGCTCTGACGATGACTTCATCCAGCAAACATGCAGTGTGCAGCGGCTTCAATTCTTTAAGTGAGTTCACCAGAAGATGGTGGATGTGCGGACGTTCAGCAGGATTCACACCGAACATCGAAGAGAAATTAAATTGCGGATCCATGTCCACGCACAAGATGCGTTTACTTTGGCGTGCAAGAGCATGGGCCATGTTAAAGGCCATGGTGGTCTTGCCCACTCCGCCTTTCTGATTCATCAGTGCGATGATCTTACCTTGAGGAGACGACTCATTCGTCGTTGATAATTCACTCACCATTTTCCATAGCGTTTTCATATCGGGCCCTCCAGGCTCGCTCAATCTCCTGATGAGCTTAACAAGCGGAAAACACGAAGAAAATTGAAGATTTCGACCATTTTTGGGGGCAGTTCTTGCCCGTCAGGCTTCTTGAGTTGCTCCAACGAATTCATTAAATACAGCCTGTTAGCCCCGAAAAACGTCCTTACATCAAGAGATGAGATAATAGCAGAAGCAAACACTCGGACATGTGTTTGTAAGGACTTACAGAAAAAGTCCGAGAAGGACTAGGTAGAGGACTCAAAAAGGGATTTTTGGTCATGACACGATTAACAGGTTTTATATTGCTTATGTTGCTAGCGCTGACCGGCTGTTTGCCGCAAGCGAAGCAACAATCTTGTGGTTCCGGGAGTGTATTCAACTCCTCATCACGAGAATGTGTACCCATCACTTCTGGTGGTACCACCAACGGCGTGAGCATCACTGCGCGCAGCCCAGCTGTCACGAGCTTGAGCGTCGCAAGAACTCAAAGTATCGCTTCACAATTTACTGTCACCGTTAATGATTCTTTGAATCAAGGTTACCTCATTCGCTGGTTGCTCTACCCACCAACTGGTGCGACTTTCAATGGCAACCCGTTGCTCATCAACAGCGCAAGCTACAATCTCTTTCCAAACTCGGCGAAGGCCGGCGGCCTTGACGTTGGAGTCTGGACACTTTCAGCAGAGATCATGAACTCATCGGGTGTGACCTTGCTCACAAGTGCCCAATGGGTCATCAATGTTACGTCTGATCCCACTCCCACACTGAGCTACCACACGGGTGCACCGACCTCGAGTCGTCTTACGACGGACGCCGTGTCCACGTTTGTCACCGGCGTGATGGTGAACGACACCGCCTTCACAGCAACCAACTGGAGACTTTCCTGGTACTACGACGGCCAACTCATGAAGAGCGGATCATCAAGCGGCTGTAAAGCTCCGGTGGCGACTCCGGGTTGTGCTTTCAATTCATCGACGACTCATACTTCATTTACGACGTCGAACTTGCTTGCGGTGGATGATCCACCGATTCAAGTCGTCGGGCCGCACACCATTCGCGCAGAGCTGACGAATACTGCCGGCACTTCCGTCTTCGATTCGAAAGAATGGACGGTTTATGTTTACGCACCCAACATGCCACAGGTTACGGCAACGTCGGGGCCAGTCATTGGAATTGTTTCTACAGCGATTGATGGGATTACTATTGCAAACGGCGGATTCCGTGTAAACGGTGCCAGCCTATATGATCCTGCGAATGGCGCAGGTGCTTTCTGTGTAACAATCAATAACTCCGCTGGATCCGGAAGCGGTGTTGCTCTTCAGTTTAAGCGCGACAACGGGATTGATATCGGGGCAAGAGTATTTGCCCCTCCTCCTGCCATTCCTCGTATCTGTTTGGACGACATTCCCCTTGTCGCTAGCACTCTAACATTTAATCTAACCAACAGTAATATTGGCGAGCTTAGAACAATACAGGCCTTTCTCGTTGATCTCGGAACAAATAATACTGTTGCCTCTGGTGGGTGGACTATCAGCGTGCGTCCGAAAAACACAGCGCCGGTGGCCAACAACCCGGGCCCGATTCCTTCGAATCTCGTAATCGCCAATCCGTTGCCGTTCAATCCCGGCGGCAGCTTCGTTGTGCAATTGCAAGACGTACCACAGACCTACAGCTTCACGGCCACTGACGATGACACTACTAGCTCTGACAACATGTCGATCGCCTACTTCATTGATGGCGTGGCACTTGATGGAACAAATAATTACCCGGGAACAACCGTGGTGACTCCGGATTGTACTCATGCCGCAGGTGTGGGCCCAACGGGTACACTGCGCATGCAATGTCCGATTGCGATTCCAAGTTACAATACAACCGGCCGTGTTGATCCACGCTCTCGCACGTACACCATTACGGCGCGTGCCACTGACATGTCTGTAAACGGTGTGGCCCCACTCATCTCAAACACTTTGAGCTGGACTGCGATCACTGTGAATCCAAACTCTCCGGCCATCACACAAACTGATCCAGCGGTCGCCAACGATCTCGCTGGTAACGTATGTACGCCGACGACACCCACCGATGTTCTTTGCCCATCATTGGGCAATAGCTACGTCAGTACTCTCGCTGCTCCACTCGTTAAGATTGTCTCGGCCACTGAAGGCGACGACGTGATCTTCAACGTGCTGGTGCGTGATAACCAGCGTGATGATTTCCGCATCGGCCTCATCCGTCTTGAGTCAGGCACATGTGCCGCTCCTGGTTCTTTCCAAGTGGTCACGCCAAGCTACTTGGTAACTCGTAGTGATGATAGCTTCGGCCATCGCGTCTCTATTCAGCATAGCATTCCGCAAAATACAGTAGTAGGCGCAGCCAGTGCGGCGGTGACTTACTGTGTGACGGTGACGGATCAATTGCCTGACTTCAACAGTGACGCTGTTCAAAACCAAGGCAACGCGATCACTCAAACGATCACGTTGAACGTGAATAACAACAACCCGTTCCCTGTTTGGACTGGGCCTGTGGCGCCGGCCCTTGCTGCTGTCATTGATGTAATGACTGGTATGCCGCTCACACTTGACCCAGGTGTAATCACCGATGCCAGTACTTCAGACGGCACAACACCAACGTACCAATGGGAAATCAGCACCGACGCTGGTGCCACATGGTTTGAAATCGTGGGTTCAACTCAACGTGTTCTGACCTGGACTCCTCCAGCAGCACTCGCGGGTCTTCCTCTACAGATTCGTCTATGCATGGGTGACAACGGCACTGGTAACGATGTTTCACTTTGCGTAGGAGACGCTGCTGCGCCTGCCTTCCGAGTCGTCGGTCCGTGGACGGGCGTTGAAGGTAAAACAAACACCGTGACAAAAAATGCTCTCACTCCAACGGCCAATGGAGAAGTCGCCACTTGGTATGACGCCACTGAACGTGAAATGTTCATGGTGTACATCAACAAGAACGGCGTGAACGCGGATAGCATCGTGGTTGAAAAATACGACGTGGCGCTTGACGGCACGATCTCAGCGGCCGCTGCACAAACTCTCCAGTTCCCAAGTGAAGATCCAGACATCGCGGTGGCCTACGATGCCTCACGCCTCTCTGTTGTGGGTCAAACCATCACAACGGGAGCTCCAGCGAAAACTTATCGCGGGCTTTATATTAGCTACGTTACTCAGTTCTCACCATCGATCGCACCAGCGTTGCGTGTTCGTCACGTGGACCTCACGGATGACTTGATGCTGTTTGATTACGATGGCGTGGTTTACGAAACGGACAATACAACTGACAACATCACCGTGGCTTCACCTGCTGCCAACACAGTAGAGGTTACTGTTGCCAGTGCGGTCTTTGATGCAGGTGAAACTGTCATCATTAACGGTGTCCCACTGACGCCGATCGATTTCGCTAGCGCACCAGCGGCGGCCTGTGAGTTTGAGACGGAATCGGCCCTCGCAACCCCACACACGGTTGACCAAGTGGCGAGCAATATCGAAAACGCTTTCCTCACTTGCACTGATGAGCGCGTGTTCGCAGCTGCGGGCAGCACTGCGGCCAACGTATGGACGATCAGTAACTTCCCAGAGGACTTTGTCGACATCAACTACTCACTCTACCTCGGCAAGGCCGGCGACATCATGTTGCACGGAACCACTCTCGTGATCCCGTACTTGGATAACGTGAACTCGGGCAAGCTCTCTGTCGCCATGGTGCAGACGACCACAGGCGCGGGTGCATTCCTCAGCGGTGCCTTGGGTAACATCGACAATCCTGACAGATCACAGTTGCCAGTACACTCGCAAGTGGCAGCCTCAGTTCAGTCGCTTGAGCTTGCAAACTCCTATGGCAACTCAGGGACATTTGATGTGGCCCTTACAACCACGGCGAACGGACTCAATGCTCATCGCTTGACCTTCACCGCTCCTTCGACCATCACGCTCACGAACTCTGTGTTGAATGTGTTTGGAACAGGTGTGTTTGTTGAGAAGCCACGCATTGCCACGGGCCCGTCTGCGACAAATAACCATGTGTTTATCTTGGCACAAGACGCTATCTCCGTGGCCAACGAGCTAAACTTTGCTCGCATCTCTGCCGCGACGTATACGATTCCATCAGGTCTTCCGATGATTCCGTTGGATGGTGTGCATGAGCAGACGATGGAACTCACGGACTATCGTATTCGTGCACTTGCGGGTAACAAGCGTGCAGCGCTGGCCGTTCGCACCGATGATGGTGTGAACCGCGATATGCTGGTTTCACTGATTAAGCCTATTGTGCCTTCGTCTGACATTGCGATGGTTCGTCCGGTAGGAGATTCTGGCCTGGACTATCCGAAAATCCAGAGCGCCCTGCCTGCTGCATTCCCATCGATTGGACTTTCACCATCGTTTAACTTTACGGTGGGTAATATTGGATCACTCGCTTCAGACAACAATACAGAGTCGGTGGTTGTGCTTTACCCAACGGTTGTGGCCCCAGGTCTCTCAGCAAGCTTTATCAACGTCGCAGAAGAAGCGATCAGTGCGACTGAAGTTGATGCTGCGGTCCCAAGCAAGTTCCAACCCCCCTACGTTAAATAAGATATCGTTTTCTTAAGGGCTTCCTTCGGGAGGCCCTTTTTTTTGTGTAAAAATCTCCACAAAATCGTATCAGGGCCTAAGCGCTTCATCAGATGATTTTCCTTAAAATAAAAGCTGAATATAACCAGGAGGATTTCATGGATTTTCAACGTTTACAAAACCGCCAAATGATTCGCATTCAAAAGCTTTAGACTATCACTCGTCGACAAGCCTTGGTGCAAGCAAGAATGTTACTTGAAACAGGTCTTGAGTACGTCGATGTATTAGAAACTTAGTTTGGAAAAAAAACGTCATCACGGACTAGAAAAAGTCCTGCTAAAATCCAGGCCAAGAAGCCGCTCAAACCTTACGTCGAGAAACTCACTAAGCCCAACCTCATGAACACGAAAGCTGATGCGATCCGCATCCAAAACAAACTGTTCGTCATCACTAATTGTAAGAGAAAATAAGACGTTTAAGTTTTTGCACAAAAGCTCCAAAGTCCCCTCAATCTAAGTTACCGCATGAGACCTAGAATGATTGTAGAGATGAAAAAGACTTGCTCTTCTAATCTCTCCCCGCCCTCCCTCCGCTCTCGACCTTATTAGACTTAGGTCTTTAAGGTATCCCCATTTTCCCACCTGACAGGCCCCTTCGAGGGGCCTGTATCCTTTTTCTTTCTCAAGATCATGCATAAACCTACAAGCACCACCACAAAACAAAAGACTTTCAGCACCCAAGGGAATCTATAGTAAAAAGTTTTTTGTGAGTCGAGTGCAACTTTCCAACTACTCGTGCGGTCTTCTCCAACTCCTATCGAATCGAATACTGCCCCTTTCCTACTGATAAGTGCAGAAATTCCATAATTAGCAACCTTAACAATAGGAACACCCAGTTCAACGGCCCTAAGCTTAGCAGCAGCCAGAAGTATTGCATGACCTCGACTATTATGACCAAGCCAGGCTTCGTTACCCAAATGAAACAGCACTTGATCTTGACCCTTGAGTGCCCGGTTCACCATATCCGTATCAAAAATTTCATTACAAATAACAACAGTCCCGAAAACTCCTGGCCTAATTTCAAATGAAAGCGAAGTGTTGCCATGCTCAACAGGTAATGGTCTGTAGAGCCATTCAAGTAGTACGGGGAAATAAGAAGACAAGGGAACATATTCGCCAAATGGCATCAGATTAATTTTATCGTAAAACTGATCTGTCGTGGAAAACCATGCCGAATTTAAATAAGAGTTTCCTCGTTGTCTGAATCCTCCAGCTAGCATTTTACTTCCCCGACTACTAAGCATTTTTTGCCATTGTTGCTTTGTTTCCTCAACCTCATTCTCATCAGAATCAAAGAAGTATGGGGGTAGCATACTTTCACCAATCACTAATATATCTGAGCCTCTATCGTCTTCTTGAATTCGGCTAAATATTTTTTTGAGAAACATGTGGCCCTCTATACTCGTGCGACTGAACACTTTTCTAATATCATCCGCAGTCTGAGCAGTTTGAATGGCATTAACAACGACTGAATCTTTTGGGTTTTTAATTTGATTATCTGACACCGATACGATGATTGAAAGAACAACAAACAACAAAGTTGGTAATAAGAACTGCACTAGACCGTGTTTTCTTAGACGGACACTCTCCTCCGCGATGAGCACCAATGAAAACGTCAATAAGTACGCTCCTCCATACTTGGCGAAGCTAATAAGTTCCACACTCTGATGTAGCATCGTCCCCAGACTCACATCAAAAAAAACAAAACTCATATCAAGAAGAGTAAACGCGCTCGCAAGAAACAATGAGTGGAGGGCACGCTGCCCTAGGAGTTTTTTCTTAAAAATGTGCCTTAAGAAGAAATAAGGTAACACATGCATGTTTGCGAGAGGAATCACAAAAAAATAAACACCCCACGAGATCAAGGCTTGCTTTTGCCAAAGCAAATCGATAGTGGACGGCACCCAACTAAAGCATTCGTAAGCCCAAGCGAGCTGAAAATAGAATGCCTGGATCATTTGGCGAAATAAGGTTTTCTCTAGATCTACGGCCAACAAGAGCAATGGGAAGACGGCAAGTAGAATAAAACTACCATAGGACATTTCGTAGAGAGAAAGATGAAGGGTGAGAATTACGATACAAGTAACCCTATTGGGCAAAAAACTATATCGCATCAGCATTACACACTCTTTATTCTCAGCATTGTACTCATGGAAGAATTGGTCAAAAATTATGATAATCGACGAAGTTCCTTCTCGTATAGAGATAATGATGCTGACATTTTAAAATATGTCTAAACTTCCAAAACCTCTACGTCTCACACCAAGACGTGAAAAATAAAGGGTGTAACTTTGGAGCAAGGGTAGGTCAGTTTATGTTAGATGTCTGAGAGTTCCACACGATGAGTATCAATCGGCGAAACCGTATACCCCACAGGGGCAGTGAGTACGATATCAAGAAACTCGTTCGCCTCAACGACTCCATCCTGCACCGCTGTGATCGGAACCGAGACCCGTGTCGCCCCAGCTGGAATTGTCACAGTTGTGTCCCCGAGGTAGTAGTCCGTCGACACAGAAGTCACGTCAATGGTTGTCAACGTAACCGTAACGTCTTCACCGCTTGGCATTTCGCGAATCATCGCCGGATCAGTAGGGTCCAATAAACGAACAACGACATTACCTGCTGTATTTGCCTCCGGAACAAACTGACCAGATGTGAGGAAAGAGACGAGTGGTCGAGTGTCGCTTGGGTTGATCGTCACGAGTGCGGATTCGAAGCTCGGTACGATGTCAATCAATGGGCCACCCAGTAGAGTAACCACGAACTGCTCGGTGCCCTCGTAGATCGCATCATCGAGCAGCGTGACCGGGATGTTGACAGTAAGTGGATAGGGAAAATTAGGACTAATTGTCAGGGATCCCAATGCGCCGTTGAATCCAGCGAGAAAGAAATCTTCACCGTGAGTCGCCGGGCGGAAAGGAATGATCGCAGAATAATCTAAAACGTAGAAGAGTTGTGCGGGAACATCGAGATCTCCACTCAAAGTCACAACAATACTCATACTGCCATCATCTTCGTCAACGGCAGCTGGAATGAGCGTAAGAGAAGCTTGCAATGCACTTGAAGCTTCATCTTGCTGGACTATAAGATCGTGATTATTCTGCGATCCCAGCGAGGCGTTTAACACATTACCCAGCGACAGCGAGATGGTCTCGTTTTCTTCGATGAAGTTATCGCCCACCACAGTGACGAGCACACTGGCGGTCGTTACGCCTGGTGGAAAAACGAGTTGGTCAGTTGATAGATAGTAATCCACCTGACCAGTGGCGATCCCTGAAATGATGTCATCGAGACTCGTCGCCGTGCCGGTGGATGAAAGGTCGATCGTGATTGTTGAGATGGATGCGTGAGTGAGTGTCACATCTACGAGGACTGACGAAACGCCACTCGCGCCCTCAACAATCGCCGCTGTCGCGGCAGTGCTGAAAGAAGCTACTGGTGGGCCAGAATTATCGATCAACGTGATGAAGACTGATGACATCGCGCCTAGACCATAAGAGTCTGAAGTGCCTTGGATGACGACATTTAAATTCTCGTTGCCTTCAAAAATTGAATCGCTGCAAAGAACGATGTCGAGTATTCCGCTAGACTCGTTTGGATCAATCGTACGAGGCATGTTGGGTGTGATGTAGTCCTCGACACCAGAACATGAGGCTCCACCGATCGCAGTTCCAGAAAAACTAAACGTGACTTCTGTGAGCTCAGCGGTTGGACGAGAAAAAGTAAAAGGCAAAGTCACCAACGGGCCGGTTTCGGCGCGATTAAGAAATGACGACGTGAAGCTGATGGTCGCACCTGAGCCACCACCCACACCACTGCCAGACGACAGTGCTGCCGGTTCGTTGGCCACATTGCAGCCCACCATCATGAATAATAGAAGAAGCCAAAATTTGGACAATCTCCCTCCTCGTCTGTATCTCTTGTCGAGTTTCGACGAAATATAATTAATATTTTCGCTCATATCCGACCCCGGCGCTTAACTACTTGAAACATAAGGCCTTGTTATGGCACCTTCCCCCTAGACCCCCCTTGTTTTCGCCAGTCCCAAGAGGCACTATGCCGCCCATGATAACCCTCGCTCTTGTGCTTCAATTCGTAGGCCCCTGCTCTCCCCAGCCTCTCCTGAGCGTCGATCTTCGGACGACTGAGACCACCGTGGGTGACGCCACAATCAGCGTTCTTGATGATCGGGGTATCGCTCACCAAGGCACACGCCAAGGTCTTAACAGCGTCTTCGGCACCCCCGTTGGCCGTGAGGCCATCGAAATCATAGGACCTCAAGAAATGCGCAGCTACGGTTGGTGCTATGAAGTCGATGGTGTTTCACCGGAATTTTTCCCTCACGAATACCCTCTCACTCCTGTCAACAAAAGCGTGCGCTGGTATTTCGCCTACGCTCATTACCTGAACGGTGAGTGGGTCCGTCAGTGCGCTCCTGCGCACGAGATTCGTCCCGCATTTTTGTGTGAATAAATTGATGCAAAAAATTTAGCAACAACAGAACGAAGAGATCGCTTTACGATTTAGTATCCCGGCTCTCGGGTTTTTCATACAAGCTCTTAATGTAATTGGGATTATTAGTTGAGAACGCCCAATCCCAAAAATTTAAAAACAAACTATAGTTTCCTTGGTTATGCGAATGGTGCATGTAGTGATGAAGAGGACCGTTCCATATTCGAGCCACAGCCACATGACGAATTAGGCTCGGCCAGATGTCGATTCCGCTATGACCCATAGTAATAAAGATTACGCTAAACCACGAAAAAAAATTTAATACATCAAGAGAAATTGGCATGATCAAAGGCAACCATATCAGATAGCTATAAAAGATAAGACTTTCAGCCGGATGAAACGAAGTTCCAGTCAGAGGGGTTGTGCTAACAGTGCGATGATGTGCAGAGTGAAAAAGATTATAGAATCTAGGGTGATGAAGTAGCCGATGAGTGAAATAAAAATAAGTATCTAATCCAAGCAAACATAAAGGAAAACTTAGCCAGTAATAAGCTTCTCCAAAAGCATTATTTTCGTGAAATTGCAGTATTCCTTGTTGTGCCAAAAGCGAACTTGCTGCCAACACAAGACCCGTCACAGGTCCCAGGGTCAAAGCTGTAAGACTTAACTCATGCTTCCAATTTTTTAGCAATGAGGTTTCAGGGGAAAATCGCTTCCACAATGCAACTTTCATCAAACTATAATGAGCAATCATAACAAGAAGCCAGCGCCCCACCCCTAACATAACTCGGTCCGCGCCCCACTCGAATAATGAAGCATCGGATAGATGCTTAAATGACCCTTTTATGAACCAATCCCAGGCCCAGAAAAAGGCGTCGAAATTAATGACTAACTCTTTCATAGATAACGAAGACATCCCCTAGTATGGTCGGAATTGTAGTGAGATTTCTATCAACGATACTATTCAATAGCCAGATCGATTTCTATGGTAAGAGACTTAAGACTTTTTAAGACCCGATTGAATACATATGCTTAGAATGAAAGTTGACCTGCATATACTATGCGTATAAAATTGAAGCACCTGACATTCGAGAGGAGATTAGATGGAGGATCCTAGAGATGAAGCTGATCAAATTGATACTGAATCATATGATTTTGGCGGAATTGAAGAATTCGAGCCAAGCATTGATGACGAACTCGTAGTTCATGGTTCTGGATACTGATTCCTCTTCGTACCAACTTCTTGCCAACTGTGGGCTCGTTTTTGATTTAGATCAATGCAAACTAGCAATAGACCCCTTCTTTAGATCTGAACCTGCTGACCTCATCGCTCCAAGCATTAAATGTGACAGTGCCAAAGAATTGCTACAAGACGTAGATATCATATTACTGTCTCATTGGCACCCTGATCACTTTTCGATACCTTCACTTGCTTTTTTTAACCGACTCACACCAATAGTAATTCCATTTGGAGACCAACATTTAGCAACACTTCTTGGCTACATGGGCTTTCAAAACATCCATCAACTTTCCCCTTGGCAGTCATGGCATTTTCGGTCAATCGTCATAACAGCAACTCCCAGTGCTGCTCTTCTTCCAGAAGTTGGGTACATTATCGATTCATCCAAGAGTTCATTTTGGCACGTCGTAGATACCTACCCGGATGAAACGATAATTAAAATCGCCAGAAAAAAGTTGCAACGCGTACCGAAGGTTGGTTTTTTTGCTCTTAAAGCACAGCGTGAGTCTAAATACTCATTCGGTCAGCATGTCGCTGTCGTGGATCCAGAGATCGTTAAACGATCACTGGCCTGGACTCAAGCTTTCCCTGAAGTTGATTGGATCCCACTGGAGCAAGGATGGAAGGGATATTTTTTTCCGTTCCATACTCAAAGATTTTCTAATCACGGAGTGACCTACTCTCGAGATTTTTTAAAGACCGAGAAAGAAAACCCTGATCTTAACTGCTCACAAGAGCTCTTTTGTGATCCAAATCCATTTAAAGAATCAACTGAGTCTCTCAAAGCTTTTGTAACAGATTGGGCAACAAGCTTTCTGCCTAAACTTGACAATGAGGCCAGGGACAGTTCGCTTACTCGCGACTGGAAAAAAATGCCTTTGATCCATACCTTGGAAGTTTTATTTCCAGACAACAGTGCTATCCGTTTCTCACGGAGTTGGCATAATTATACAAACCCGGAACCGCTTGAGTATCTTCATCGTATTGGAGCTAGCATCCTAAAGGGCGTACATGAAGGGACCTTATCAGGCTCCGGAGCAGTTGTCGGTGGCTGTGTTCGTATCAATCCTATTTGTATCGACAGCGAGCCTTTAATCGACCCGTTTTTTGTTTTGTTTTACCCTCGAAGCAGAAAGACTTTTTATGAAGCGCAAGCGAACCGATGGAAGGGGCGTTCATGAGTCTCTATATTGCGGGCTGGGTTTGGTATCTATTTCTACTAATAATTGAAACGCGCTGGCCTGCTGTGCCGTCCCCCAAATGGAGATCAAAACGTTGGGGAGTGAATGTTGTAGCGTTACTTATCGTTAGCACAGTCTTTGGATTGGTAACATTTTCTCCTACGTTTGCAGCGTTGTGGGCCGGGGAAAATAATTTTGGTATATTGAACGGCTACAACATCTCTGCATTTCCTATGCTTGTTTTAACATTTCTAGTTCGATCTTTAGTTGGTTATGTCGGGCACTACTTAAATCATAGCAATCGCATCTTATGGAGGTTTCATGTCGCACATCACTCTGATCCTTTCATGGACGTGACAACAGCAGGTCGATTCCATTTTATTGACTCACTGTTTGCGATAGTGATTGATTCGATTATCGTTGGCCTATTGGGATTAGAATTTTGGGCAGTTTTTACATTTGATGTGATCTGGCGTTTCTGGAACTCATTTTCGCATGCAAATATCAATCTTCCCCATTGGCTTGAGCGCCCCTTGAGCTGGTTTATTCATACCCCCTCAACTCATCGCGCACACCATTCTTTTCAAAAAGATGAGTTAAATAAAAATTACGGGGTACTTTTAAGTCTCTGGGATCGGCTATTCGGAACATACCTTGCTAATCCAAAGGATCAAAAGACCTTTGTCGCTGGTTCTAGTATGGTGAGTTTTGAGGAATCATTCAAATTTAAGAAAATTCTTATGACTGGGTTTTCAATCAATCGAAAGTATTAATTTTGCATAAATAGCACGATCTATTTAGTGCAATCCCCCTAAAGCATTGGAAATCTAGCCGTCCTGCTTTATTATAGGTTGATGGAATCCTTTCAAGACACCATTTATAAAATAGCTGAAGGAGTGATCTTTAAAAGACAAAGCGCTTATACCGTCGTTATAAAAATGGATTCAGATATTATGCACTCAATTAAAGGGCTTTCCCAAGGGATTTGGTGCCGTATTGATGGCAAACAGACAGTTAATCAGATCATCGAAAAGACTATAAAAGAAGATGCTATCCCTCTCCCATTTCAGGATCGTTTCCGCAAAGACTCATTAGCTTTTATATCTAAACTTCTTAACCTCGAGCTCTTAAGCCGAAGGGAATAAAATAAATGAAACTCTACAGTACCGTTTTTTTTATACTTTTAACGACAAGCTGTTTTGCAGGTTCATTTTTTAGCAAAGGAACATACAAAACTAAAACTTCTGCTGGGAAAGATGCTCCATTGACCTATACTCTTGTTCACTTTAAGGAATTTTCAGACTCAAAAATTGATTTTGAAATGCAACTCTTCAATGAAAAAAAACACAAAATTGCCCCAGTCGACAGGCGTACGATAACCAAAGATTCCGCTACTGGAAAATGGTCCTACGTGATCGAGAAACGTATCGGGAAGGTCCTCGATTTTAATGTTAATGAGAAAGATGGAAGGATAGTATCCTATTCGGCGACCACTTTGTTGCCCAACAAAACTGTTTTCAGCATGATAAACGTAATATCAAATGTCCATAAGATCTCCATGAAGGGGACCCTCAAAAATGCTGCCGGAACTGTGCTCGCTACTGTAGAAGGTGAGACTGCACCACTTAGCGAAGATACATTTATCAAACTGAGCGCAAGTTTAAAATGACTTAAGTCTGCATGTGCTTAAGCCACACGCTTCGAATATCAACGTATTCAGAATATTTTTTCGCCGGTGAGAAAGAGGTCCTAAAGAATACTTTGCGAAGAGTTATGCTCACAGCATCGTAAGAAAATTTTTCTTTTGCCCAGTTTCGCTGCTCCTGTTTTTCGTCGAGTCTCAGGCGTTTTAATTGAAAAACATCTTTTGAAGGCTTTTGATCAAAAAAGTATGCGTATGGGGCTGAAATGAAATCTTTATGACCGCCCCAGCGAGAGAGCACCAATTGATTCCCACAAGCCGCAGCTTCGATCACCGCTAGGCCAAATTCTTCCAACATAAATTGCGAGAATGAGATACAAAAATCCATTTGTACCATGAACCTTGCAAGCGCTTTTGGATCTGTAAAATGATTTACCTGATACCTAAATGGTAACTGCCTTAAGGAATTGAGGAGTTGATTGTTTCTTCCATCCCATTCACTCATCGAGTAGAGGCTCCATTCCATCGTTGCTGTATGCTCACCTGCTAAAAATAATTGAGCATCCGATGAGAAATGCTTATCCCAGAATTCAAGCAAGAGATCGGTACCTTTGTTAACGTCGAGTCGACCCACATAAGCCCAAGAAGTTATTCCTTGCGGCTCAAGCAAAGGGGTCTCAAAAAAATGATCTTGGATTGGAAAAGGCACGATATGCACACTTAAATCTGAATAAATCTCTTTAATGAATCCTGCAACAGCATTAGAAGCAACGAACACATTCACATGCCAATCGGTCAGACCGTTCAATAACTTAAAAAAAGAGTTGGTTCTCACGACAATGTCAGAAAAAAGGTGCAGGTGAAAGACGGTTCGCTGCGGATTCGTAAGACAACCCCATGCCGCAATGTCTGAAAAAGGTATTTGAGTATCGATCACTACAATGTGAATCACGGTCGAAGTATTCCAGCTCTTTTGAACAATCTCTTTGTAAGTTCTTTTCTTGTTTTCGCGATTAAGTACAAACTCAGTTACAATGCATTCTGAGCTCTCCCAGGATTTATAAATTTTTGCAAATCCCTCAATTACTGACTTATTAGACGCCCAGACCACCTTGTCTGTACGAAGCACGAGGATCTCGTTCATGAATTTATCACCACAAGCGCACCTTTTTCACAAAGCTCAATAAGCAAGCTTTCCACATCCTTTTTAAGCTGCGGCCAGTGCTGAACAGCCACTCTTCCACGTTCAGCGACAGTATTGATTATTTCGGGCACCGTTTTTTTTCCATCTATAGACAACCAAGTAATACTGGCCAGACCTCTTAGTTTATAAGTGGAAGAACGGCCACCGAGGCCAATGATTAAAACCTCACGATCGCTTAAAATTTTAAACATCGCATCGCTGGTATATTGGTATATTAAAAGCATGTTCCGATTTTATGAGACTACCCTCAGGATCGAATATGAAATTGTGGATCGATTATTGCTCCTATATCTCAAAGATGGTGCACAAAGGATTTGAGCTCTTACTTGATTCCCGTCTCTCGCTGTCAGCTATTCATTACTTATAGGTGTAATTCAATTTTAGCCTTATTATGAATACATGAGGTTCACTCTCACCTGTCTCATTCTGTGTCTTAGCTTCCAAGCGTTCGCTTACGAACTCTTGGTGGTGCAGGCCGTCTCCAGCAGCAAAAAAACATTCGTGACGAGGAATGGTAAGCGCCAAGGTGTCGTTGAAAACCTCACTGGGACTTTCACCGGCAACGATGTGGCGTTGATTGCAAAAGCCGTGACCGTGACGTCACAGTTTACGCAGTGGCAGCTCGTCAATGAGAACGCTAAGATTCCGTTCGAGCCAGGAACACTCGTGACCTACCATCCGGCGCAAGAGTACATCTGGGCACTCAACCCTGAAGCGGCCCGTAAAAAGTTTCTCAAAGAACTTCGTCCTGAGATCAAACGCTCATGGCTCGTGAAAACCGCCATGACCAAAGGCCTGAATGAAACCGTCTCCGGTGCAGCTCCGCAAAACACCAGTCGCGGTGGTATAGCGCTCGATGCTCTTTATGAACGCCAGTACACCAACTTCGCCTGGGACGCAGGCATTCGCTACGAGAATGAAGTGGTGAACTTGAGCGGCGGCTCATTGACCACTCAGCGAATGATGGCGGTCACAGACTTACTTTACTATTTTGATGGTCTCGATGCGTTCTATGAAGCTCGCGTATTTGTCGCGATCGGTATGGGCTACGGCCAATCGAGCACCGAAGCCGATGGCATTCGCCAGTCAGGCTTCTAGATTCTACTTCCGGCCGCCAAGATCGGGATGTCGTTGCCGTTCAATAAAGAATGGGACTTTATCGTCGAGTCGGCGTTTGAGACGTTGAAGAGCACGGAAGAGCTAGAAGATAAATCGAAGCAAACCACGAATCAGTCGAACTTGCGGGTCGCCGTGGGTCTCCGCAAGTTCTTCTAATTTTAACTATTTTTTCAAACCAATTTCTTTAAGTCTCTGCATCAACCACTGATGGCTATTCACAGGCTCGTACTTCTCTCCCGTACCGCGGCACGATGGGATGCAATTCAACATCGTGTCCGGGTTCGGGTGCACGAAGAACGGCATTGAGTAGCGCGTGTCATTGAAGTTATCCGGGTTTACAACACGGTGAGTGGTGGCCGGAAGAAGACCGTTCGTTAACACTTGCAACATATCGCCCGTATCAACCACGAGTTGTTTTTCGTTGTTACGAACCGGCAACCACTTGCCATCGCGATCGAGAAGCTCGAGACCAGAAGTCGTGGCACCCACCATCACCGTGATGAGGTTGATGTCTTCGTGAGCAGCTGCGCGCACAGAGTTCTTCGGCGCATCTTTATGAACAGGTGGATAGTGAATCGGACGCAGGATCGAGTTACCGTCCTGAAGCATGTTGCGGAAGTAGTCTTGCGGAACATCCAAGGCCTGCCCCAAAGCATCCATGATCAAGTGAGCTGTCGTATCAAGAGAGTTAAAGAGACCCAACATAGTGTTGCGGAAACCGTCGATCTCCGTAGGCCAGATGTTCGGCGGGAAGTACGTGCGGTACTTCTCGTCCACGAGCTTGTCGCGGCCGACGTGCCAGAATTCTTTCAAATCAGGGAATGGATTGTTCTTCGCATGCTCCACACCGAAAGCGGTGTAGCCGCGCTGACCGCCGCCCACTGAGCAAACGTATTTCTGCTTCACTTCTTTTTCCATTTGGAAAAAGGCGTGGATCAATTCGTAGGCTTGTTTTGTTACTTTCTCATCGACGGTGTGATCCACCAAAACGATGAAGCCGTAGTCCTTCAGACCGGCAAAGAGATTATCCACGAAACGGGTCTTATCCGTGTTCGTTCCGTTCACATAACCATCACCGTGATGAGGTTGATGTCTTCGTGAGCAGCTGCGCGC
>JAKFUR010000004.1 GCA_021732585.1 Bacteriovoracaceae bacterium | reverse complement strand
ATGCTCACAGCGATCGGCCTCATTCTTATTATGAAGCAAGCACCCACTTTGGTCGGCTGGCGCGCGGGAAGTTACACCGCCGGTGTCGCACTCGTCGGCGTTCTTTCACTTTTACTTTTAATCGGTTGGGAAAAAATTCTAACGCCACGTTTTTCGTGGGCCCGTCTCATCCCCGGCGCCTTGATCGCTGTGTTGGCCTCCATCGCCTTGAATGTGTGGGTCTTGAAAGGAACGGCGCTGGAGATTCAAGCGCAGTCCTTGGTGTCTTTGCCCTTTGATGGAACCTGGGGCGGCTTTTGGGGCTCTTTACATTTGCCGGACTGGCACGGCCTCGCCATGGGAGGCATCTGGAAAACCGCTCTGACTCTCGCTATCGTCGCTTCACTTGAAACGATTCTATCCCTCGATGCCGCTGACAAGATGGATCCTCTAGGCCGCATCTCTAATAAAAACCGCGAACTCTTAGCTCAAGGGGCCGGCAACACTCTTTGTGGTCTTGTGGGTGCTTTGCCGGTAACGGCCGTGATCGTACGCACCACCGCTAACGTATCGGCTGGGGCCCAGTATCGCCTCTCAGCGATCGTTCATGGTGTATGGCTGCTTCTTTGTGCGATGTTTATCCCGAACTTGTTAAACATGATTCCGCTCACGACATTGGCCGCTGTGCTTTTATTGGTGGGTTTCAAACTCTGTCGCCCTGGCCTGTTTGTTGAGCAGTATAAATTGGGCAAGATTCACCTAACACTATTCTTAGTGACCGTTGGGGCCATCCTTCTTACAGACTTGCTGATCGGCATCGCTGTGGGTCTGGTACTTGGCCTGATTCTCACGGCCAAAAAATACCGTCGCCAAGTCATCTTTGTGCAAACCACAGGTGCAAGCACGCAAGTTGAATTCCGCGGTCACGCGACTTTCCTTCACAAGCTTTCTCTTTCTCGTACCCTGAGTGAGCTACCTCAGGAAAAATCCATTTTGATCGTCAGCAGCGATAATTGGGATTTCCATCCAGATATTGAAGCCATGCTGCAAGATTTCAAGAACAGCTGCTCACAGCGCAACATCCGAGTGACGCTTAGTCATCGAGGTCGTACAATCAGGCCATGACGCCACGTTATGCCCGTTTCTTAGCTCAAAGTTACGCCTATCTCATCGCACTCCTCACTCTCTCGCGGGTTATCTCTACCTGTATGGTTTGGGAAAACTTAGCGCAAGAAAGCTGGCGCGATCTCGCCTATGCCTTCTTCATGGGCTGGCGTTTTGATAACGTTCTTGTGTGCGCCATCATTGCGATTCCATTTCTATTGCTGACGCTAAACCAATTCTTTTTAAAATCAAACCGTGTGCAAAAGTTCGCTTGCTGGCCGCTTTTCATCCTCACCCCCATCGTCATTCTTTTGCAGATGATCGACCTCGCTTACTACGATCATTTTGGCATTCGTATCACAGTGATTCTTTTCAATTGGCTGGATGACATGTCTTTTGTCGTCAGCATGGCCAAGGATGAACCGCTGTGGTTCTTTGGTGGCTTAGCGATTCCTCTCGTCGCGTGGTTGATGCTGTGGCCACTTCGTCGCTGGAATGAAAATAATTTCTGGCACCCTATCGTCGGCAAATCCTATGGCGCTTGGATTTTCTCATCGCTCTTGATTGTAGGTCTTCTCTTTCTCGGCATCCGCGGGCGCGCGGCGATCAAATCGCCCATTCGCGAAGGAACAGCCTATTTTTCACAAAACCCCACATTGAATAATTTGGCACTCAATCCTTGCTTCACTTTTTTCTCGAGCTGGATTCGGTCTAAGAAGTATAAAGAGAAGCCGCTGAAATTCATGTCCGCAGATGCGGCCTTGAAGCAGATTCAATCCCATTACAGCATCACGCCCCAGTCCGGTCGCTCGCCCTTATCGCGTACCATCGGTGTAGGCCCCATGAAAGACTGGAACGTGGTCTTGGTGATCATGGAAGGCATGTCGGCGCACTACACGTCTTATCGCAAAAGCCCAAGCTGGACACCAGTGCTCGATCGCCTCATGCAAGAGGGCATTGAGTTCAAGCAGGCCTACAGTGCGGGCATGCATACTTTCAACGGTGTATGGTCGACGCTCTTTTCTTTTCCATCGCCCTATACTACTCACCCCCTTAAGCGTGATGTGATTCCAGTGCTGAATGCGTTTTCAAGTCAGATGGTAGAAAAGAAAATCCAAACCTTCTTCTTCACGACTCACGATGATCAGTTCGACAACATGGCAGGTTTTGTTCGCCAAAACGGTTTTCAGAATATCATTCACCAAGGTGATTATCCTGCCGATCGAGTGATGAGTATTTTGGGTGTGCCTGATCACGATATGCTGCAATTCTCATTGCCACGACTCACCCAAGCTGACGCCCAAGGACGATTCTTTGCAGCGATGCTGACCGGCTCAAATCACAAACCTCATATCATTCCGCCTGAGCTCAAAAGCGTTTTTAACTCTCCCGACGAGAAAGAAAATATTGTTCGTTATTCTGACTGGGCACTGGGTGATTTTTTAGAGCGCGCTCAGAAAGAGCCATGGGGCAAGAGAACACTTTTTGCGTTCATTGCTGATCATGGCCAAGGAGTGGGTACTGAAAGACTTGATCAAATCATGAGCTATCATCACGTGCCGTTTATTGTCTGGGCACCCGGTATTGTGAAACCTCAGAGTATTACAGCTCCCGTTATGCAAGTGGATGTGATGCCAACACTCATGGGACTTTTAGGCGGCGAATGGACCAACAACACGCTCGGCAACGATGCGCTCAAGAAAGCCAGAGACTGGGTTTACGTCGGACGTGACGAGACCACCTGTTTGATTACGGCCAGTCAGCTAGACTGCGAAACGCAAGATCGCACCCACACGTTTCATCAATTCAAAGCTCCTTTCTGGCCAACGACGCAAACATACAATCAAGCCGATCTCTGGAATATCGTTCATGCTGAACTGCAAATGAGTGACAGCGTATTGCGCGAGCATCGCCGCTTCCCGTAAAATGGGCCATGGATAAAATCATCTGCCTCGGGAAAAACTACGCTGCTCACGCTCAAGAAATGAAAGAAGCTCTGCCGGAGAAGCCGGTGCTTTTTCTTAAACCACCGTCGTGTTTTACGGAACTCAAAGAGAACGTCGGTATCACCCTTCCATGGGGCCGCGGCGCCATTCACCATGAGTGCGAAGTCGTTTTAAAACTCTACAAAAAAAATGTCATCGCTGTTTCGCTAGGACTTGATCTCACTTTGCGCGATTTACAAAAACAACTCAAAGAGAAAGGCCATCCTTGGGAAATCAGCAAATGCTTCAAGCATAGTGCTCTCGTCGCACCATTCGTGGCCCAACGAGATTTTGCTGATTGGCGCACGGCTACTTTCCGTCTCAAGGTGAATGGCGAGGTTCGCCAAGAAGCGAGTCTCAAAGATGCTCTCTTCTCACCAGACGCCGCTATCCATCACGCCAACGATCACTTCCCGATGAATGATGGCGACTTAGTTTTCACTGGCACTCCTCAAGGAGTGGGCCCATTGAATCCAGGTGATAACGTCACGCTGGAGTGGGGACCCATCAATCTCACATTTAGGCTGCTGGCATGAGCGAGCAAACGCTTCACGATATCAAGAACACTCTTCATCGCTTGGAGTTAATGAGTCAGTTACTCACGAAACGAGACTTCAGCACGTTTAATGAGAATGAAATTCTAGAGGATGTAAAAGCAGACCTGGCTAAACTTCAGCAGCTCTTTGCAAACATCAGTACTGGTCGATAAATTCCGCAGGGATTTTGAAACGAAACACCGGCGTGGTGATCTCAAACGTCTGACCACTCTCTCCCAGCATCTCAAAATGTCCCCACATCTTCCCAACGAGCGTTGGCAGTGGACAAAAGCTCGAGTACTCGAAGACCTGACCTCTTTTAAAGAATGGGGTATTCCCCACAACTCCTGCGCCTTTGACTTGGCGAACGACACCCTCTCCATCTTCAATGTGCCAGGTCCGCGTCAGCAGCTGTGCATCTTCACCGACCATATTCTTAATGGTCACCGTGTATTGAAAGAGAAACTGTTTCTGCATGGGATTGGAGCGAGGAAAATCAAAGTCCGTTCGCACTTCAATGCGGTAGCCGAGACTTTCTTCGATGTAGACAGGAGTTTGAGTGGTCAAGGGACACCTCCAGGGTGTCCCTATTTTAGCGCTTAGAATGAAGAGAGGGCAATGTTCTTGAAGTCGTGAGTCCCTGTGCGATCATGGACTTCACCTAGACTATTGATAACGATCAACTTGCCATCCTGGGTCACAAAGTAATTGTGGCCGGTTTTGACGATTGCGCCATAACTGCCAAGCTGGCCGTGCTCTGAAACCACGCCGTCATCAGCAACAACAATTAACTTGCCTCCTGACACCACAAAGTTACCGCCACGGACTTCTGGCACAAGAATACGACGAATGAGATCACGCTTGCTAAAGACAAATCCATCACGTGAGATGGTGTAGAGAACACCTTCAGCAGTGACCATCCAATTACCACCCACATGTTTGATGGTGCTGAGATCAAGTCCATCGACAATACTTTCGACAAGATTGCCGCGATCAGTGATCACAAACAAACGTGGCGGCTGACGGCGTTCGCCTGGAACGATAATGAAGTTTCCGCCTTTCATCAGCGGCTTCTTCAACTCTTTCTTCTTCTCACCTTTATAAGGAATGCCTTGGCGATCAATGGTCCATGGAGTTCCGTTCTCTTCAATGAAATAATTAAAGCCGGTGTAAGCCACTTCTTTTGGGGCCTTCAGCGAATGAATATCCTGACGGTAATAAAAGCCAGCATCATCAGTCGTGGTGAGTTGACGGTCTTTGTTTACATAAAATTGGCCACCGCTGTAACGCATTTGAAATGGAAGAATGAACTGGCCGCGATCGTGGAGTCCACCTTTGCTGTCGATGTTAAGCACAACACCGTTTGATTTCACAACGAAGGATTGGGCTTGCGCCATACCCGCCGTAAGAGTGAGACCTAACAAGAAATAGGTTATCTGCTTCATCAATTCCTCCGAGAAAAGGTAACGCTTGTTTATACCCTCTCCCGGAGAAATCTGGACGATGTGTGAAGTATTTACTTAGCTGGCTTGAAGTCTAAGGCCACGGAATTGATACACCAGCGTTTACCCGTGGGTTTCGGGCCGTCGTCGAACACGTGTCCAAGGTGCGAATCACACTTGGCGCAGCGGACTTCCACCCGATGCATATTAAAGGCGTAATCATCGATCAGCTTCACATGCTTTGATTGATAGACGTCGTAAAAACTTGGCCAGCCCGAGCCGCTATCAAACTTTGTATCCGAGGTAAAAAGCTGCTGCTCACAAGCCACGCATGTGTAAGTGCCTTTCTCGGAGTGCTTGTTGTACTTCCCCGAGTGCGGTGATTCAGTTCCACCCATGCGACAGATGCGGTACTGCTCGGGATCGAGCTTTTCTTTATAGAGGTCTTTCTCTGACGGCATATATCCTCCTTGAGATCTCGGTGCTACCTTACCTAATATTATGGAGCTTAGTCCCATGAGTTCAGCTTCTGTCTATCTTTTGGCCCTCGCCGCCAACCTCTTCTTCAGTACGGCAAGCATGGTGTTTTCACTCTATGCTCGCCGCTTTTCGCCGTTTTGGATCAATCAACTTAAGGTCGTCATCGCCATCGTGCTATTTGCGCTGGCCACTCTCTATACGGGCGTAACCCCCCTTTCTGTGACGGCACTCGTTTATCTGTTGTTAAGCGGCTTAATCGGGCTCTGCGTAGGGGATCTTTTTCTCTTTAAAGCCTACGCCACTCTGGGCGCAGGACGCTCGCTAGTGCTTTACAGTTTTCAGCCTCTACTTTTGGGTCTCTACGGCTATTTCTTCTTGGCCCAGTCATTTAATCCCTCGCAAGCTATCGCCGTGGCCTGCATGATGGCCTGCTTGGGAGTGTTTCTCCTCGAGCGCAATAAACTGACCGGTCGCTGGGATTTGCAAAGTTTTACTTGGGCGTTCACGGGAATCGTGCTTGATGCCGTCGGTGTCATGCTCACGCGCGAAGCTTTCGAGAGCACTCCCAATCTCGATGCCATGCAGGTGAACCTCATTCGCTGTGCCGGTGCATTGCTCGGCTATTTTGTCATTCGTCCCACGGGTATCCTGCAAGTAGCACGCGACATCATGCCTATGAAAATGAAGGAAAAGTCCCTGCTCTTCATCGCCTGTGTTTGCGGAACCTTCGTCTCATTGGCGCTCTATCTCACCGCACTTAAGTACGCTCACGTGGCTTCGCTGACGGCCGTGGCCATCACAGGCCCTGTATGGGTATCGATTCTCGAGTGTTTATGGGAACGTAAGCTCCCAAATCGCTATCTGGTGGCCGCCTTTACCTTCTTCCTCATGGGCTTCTACTTCATGACTTAGAACTCAATAAGTTTTGTTAAGTTACGGAAATCTCGAGATTTTCCTTGGCACTGTTCTAAATAAATAATACTCTACCGACTTCCTCCAAGGAGTCCGTGTGCCCAATGTTTTAGAAGAACTCGCCAAGCGTGTACTCGTGCTCGATGGTGCCATGGGCACCATGATCCAACGTTATAAATTGGAAGAAGAAGATTACCGCGGTGAGCGCTTTAAAAATTTTCCACGCCCACTGAAAGGCAACAACGATCTCCTCGTGCTCACGCGTCCAGATGTAATCACAGAAATTCATCGCAAGTATCTTGAGGCCGGCGCCGACATTCTCGAAACCAACACCTTCAGTGCTAAACGCATTTCCATGGCCGATTACGAGATGGAAGATCTCTGTGACGAGATCAATTTCGTGTCAGCACAACAGGCGCGCGCCTTGTGTGATGAATTCACTAAGATGAATCCGAAGAAGCCTCGCTTTGTAGCGGGTTCAATCGGACCAACGACAAAAACCGCATCGCTATCGCCAGATGTGAACAATCCTGGCTTCCGAGCAGTTAATTTTGACGACCTGAAATCTGCTTACAAAGAACAAGTCGCGGCCCTCGTGAAAGGTGGCGTGGACATTCTCCTCGTCGAAACGATCTTTGATACGCTCAACGCGAAAGCCGCGCTGTTCTCGATCAGCGAGTACTTCAACGAGACCGGCAAGACACCTCTGCCCATCATGGTCTCGGGAACCATCACAGATCAATCCGGCCGTACTCTCTCGGGTCAAACCGTTGAAGCGTTCTTGTATTCAGTCTCACACTTACCTTTGATGTCCATTGGTTTGAACTGCGCTCTCGGCGCAGAACTCATGCGCCCGTATGTGGAAGTACTCGCAACGAAGTCACCCTTCTACGTTTCGATTTATCCGAACGCTGGATTGCCAAACCAGTTCGGCCAGTACGATGAGTCTCCGGCGCACACAGCGAAGATAGTGAATGAGTTCATGCAGAACAAGTGGCTTAACATCGTGGGCGGTTGTTGTGGCACCACCGATTCTCACATCCGCGCCATTGCGGACGCTGCTGCCCTCGCACCTCCTCGCCCACTGCCTAAAAAAGAATTTATTCCGAAATGGTCTGGCCTTGAGGCCTTGACACTTTTCCCTGGTTCAAACTTTTTGAACATCGGTGAAAGAACAAACGTCACCGGCTCCATCGCCTTCAAGAAAATGATTCAAGAGAATCGCATGGAAGACGCGCTTAAAGTGGCGCGTGAACAGGTGGAGAACGGCGCGCAGATCATCGACATCAACTTTGATGACGGCATGATCGACTCTGAGAAGATGATGGTAGATTTCCTGAACCTCATCGCGGCAGAACCTGATATCGCGCGTGTTCCGGTCATGATCGACAGCTCAAAGTGGACTGTACTGGAAGCAGGTCTCAAGCGCGTACAAGGCAAATGCGTCGTCAACTCGCTCTCACTCAAAGACGGCGAAGCGCAGTTCATTGAGCGCGCTAAGCTCGTGCGACAGTATGGGGCGGCCGTGGTTATCATGGCCTTCGATGAGAAGGGCCAAGCCGATACTTACGAAAAACGCATTAAGATTTGTAAACGCGCTTACAAACTCCTCACTGAAAAAGCCGACTTCCCACCAGAAGACATTATTTTTGATCCAAACGTTTTGACGGTCGGTACTGGGATGGAAGAACACGCCAACTACGCGGTTGATTTCTTCAAAGCTGTTCGTTGGATTAAAACAAATCTTCCGCATGTTCGTACCAGCGGTGGTATCTCTAACGTTTCATTCTCTTTCCGCGGCAACAACGTTTTGCGCGAAGCCATTCACTCAGCGTTCTTGTTCCACGCTATCCGCGAAGGCCTGGATATGGGTATCGTGAACGCCGGTGCCTTACCGGTGTACGACAACATTCCGAAAGACATGCTCGAGCACATCGAAGACGTCATGCTCAACCGCCGCGAAGACGCCACGGAACGTTTGATTACATTTGCTCAAGGCATGACTGCCACTAAGGGCGCTGTCAAAGTTGAAGACCTTGCGTGGCGCTCACTCCCAGTGGAAGAACGTCTCGCTCATTCTCTCGTAAAAGGTATTGCTGACTTCGCAGAAGTGGACGCTGAAGAAGCGCGCCAGAAATATCCGAAGCCCTTGCACGTGATTGAAGGCCCACTGATGGATGGCATGAGCATCGTCGGTGATCTCTTCGGCGCAGGGAAGATGTTCCTTCCGCAGGTTGTGAAGAGCGCACGTGTGATGAAAAAAGCCGTCGCCTACTTGCAGCCTTTCATTGAGAAAGAGCAGGCCGGCCAGAAAGCGCAGAAACAAGGTAAGATCTTGCTCGCCACTGTTAAAGGTGATGTGCATGACATCGGTAAAAATATCGTTGGGGTCGTGCTGGCTTGTAACAATTGGGACGTCATTGATCTTGGGGTGATGGTTCCATGTGAACGCATTCTGGAAGAAGCCAAAAGACAAGAAGTAGATATGATCGGCCTTTCAGGTTTGATCACACCCAGCCTTGATGAAATGATCCATGTCGCTAAAGAGATGGAGCGCATTGGTTACAAAGTTCCATTGCTCATCGGCGGCGCTACGACTTCTCGCCTCCATACTGCAGTAAAAATCTCTCCGGCGTTTAACGGTGTGGTCGTCCATGTCGCGGATGCTTCACGCGCAGTGCCGGTGGCCGAAAAACTTAAAACGCCCGAGGCACGAGCCATTCTCGTCAAAGAAATCAATGCTGAATATGCTTCTATGCGCGATCAATATCTCGCACAACAAAATGAAGAAAAATGGCTCACGCTTGCTGAGGCCCGCGCCAATCGGGTGCGCTTGAACTGGGACACCCAGAAGCCCACCAAACCCTCACAGCTCGGTGTGCATGTCTTGAACGACATTCCTCTTTCGACTCTTCGTGAGTTCATTGATTGGACACCGTTCTTCCACACTTGGCGCTTGAAGGGTTCATACCCAAAAATCCTGAAAGACAAAGAGATGGGTGAAGAAGCCACCAAGCTTTTTGCCGACGCGCAGAAAATGCTCGATGACATGATTAAGAATAAGTCCATTGAAGCACGTGCGGTTTATGGCATCTTCCCGGCCTCAGGTCAGGGCGATGACATCAATATCCACGCTTGGGAATCGGGCAGCACTCCGTGCGAACGGCACGGTAGTCATGCGAGCTTCAAAGAAGACCGGACGAAAGTCATCACGACGTTGAATATGCTGCGCACCCAGCGCCAGATGCAAGACTCCTCATCACCTAATCCATGTCTGGCTGACTTTGTGGCACCCGAAGGTGATTACGTCGGTGCCTTCTGTGTGACCGCAGGCATTGGGCTTGAAGCTCTCACAAAAAAATACGATTCCGAGCAAGACGACTATCAAGGCATTTTGGTGCGTGCCCTCACAGATCGCCTAGCTGAAGCGACGGCCGAGTGGCTGCACTTAAAACTTCGCCGTGAATTCTGGGCCTATGCGCCTCTAGAGAACCTTACATCGGAAGATCTCGTTCGCGAAAAGTACCAAGGTATTCGTCCAGCCCCCGGTTATTCTGCCTGCCCGGATCACACCGAGAAGAAAAAACTTTTCCAACTGCTCGACACAGAAAAAAGTATCGGCGTGAAGCTGACGCATTCTATGGCGATGACTCCCACGGCCGCAGTCAGCGGCTGGTACTTTGCCCATCCCCAGGCGTCATACTTCAATGTCGGAAAAATTCAAGAAGACCAACTTAAAGACTATGCCCATCGTAAGGGCATGACTGAAGCCGAAGCGCGCTCATGGCTTTCGGCCAATTTGCTGTAAGGAACATATGAAAGTCGTCGATCACATTAAGTCCGCTAAAAATACTTTGTTCTCATTTGAGATTCTTCCACCGCATGCCGGTGAGAGTATTCAAACGCTTTTCACTAACATCGCACCGTTGATGGAGTTCAAACCGAAATTCATCGATGTGACTTACCACCGCGAAGAATTCATTCTCAAAAAGCGCAACGGCGGCTTACTCGAGCAGAAAAGTATCCGCAAACGTCCGGGCACCGTAGCGATTTGCGCAGCACTCATGCACAAATTTGGCGTCGACACTGTTCCCCACATTATCTGTGGAGGCTTTACTCGCGAAGAGACAGAATACGCTTTGATTGATTTGAACTATCTCGGCATCGAGAACGTCCTCGCTTTGCGCGGAGATTCAATCAAAGGCCAAAACGACTTCTGCCCGACTCCTGGTGGGCACGCTTACGCGAGTGATCTCGTGCAACAGATCAAAACAATGAACGACGGCCGCTACATCGACGACGATCTAGAAAATGCTATCGCCACTGATTTCTGCATTGGCATCGCCGGCTACCCTGAAAAACACTTCGAAGCCGCTAACATGACATCGGACTTTAAATGGCTTAAGCACAAAGTTGATTGCGGAGCTGACTACATCGTGACTCAGATGTTCTTTGATAACCGTAAGTACTTTGAGTTCATAGAGCGTTGTAAGGCCGAAGGCATTAATGCTCCAGTCATTCCGGGACTCAAGCCGCTAACAAGCAAGAAACAAGTGCAGATACTCGCCAGCCGTTTCCACATTGATATTCCGGAAGAGCTCGCAGATGCCGTTGATAAATGCAAAGACGACAAAGAAGTTCGTCGCGTAGGTATTGAATGGGCGATCGCTCAGTCGAAAGAACTCGTGGCGAAGAAAGCTCCGTGCTTGCATTACTATTCAATGGGGAAATCAAACGCCATTCAAGAGATCGCTCAAGCGTTGTTCTAGGGCTTGCGGCACGTGCCGCAAGACTCTTCGTCGGCCTTCATTTTCTGGCGAACGTTATCGACCTGTTTGTAGAAAAAATCCGCGGTCTTTTTACCTATGTCGGTTTCCAGCAACCAAGCGAGTTTTCCTATGGCGGGAAAATGCTTAAGAAGCTCTGTAATGACCTCACTCCCCGTGAGAATCACACCGTCTTCCCGTAAGTAATGGACCTTGGCCGCACAGGCCTCACGGTTCAACTGCGGATAGCGATTAAAGACTTCGTCATTATCCAGCGGCACATAACAAACACGATTTCCCACATCCCAGCGCTCAAGACCTTGCTTAAATCTTAGACACATGGGGCATTGTGCGTCGTAAATGAGGAGTGGGAGTTTGAGTTCCATAGGGATGAGTATATCATATGCAGCTATGAGCAAAAATTTTAAAGAACTCGAGTCACATTTATTTATCTGCACCCATGAGCGCGATGACCGAGCGAGCTGTGGTGGGAGCGGTTCTAAAGAGCTCGCAAGCGACCTTAAAAGTTGGGTCAAAGAAAATGACTTGAAGAAAAAAATCAAGATCACGAAGTCCGGATGTTTGGGATTATGTGAAGAAGGGATCGTGGCCGTTTGTTATCCGCAAGGACTGTGGTACACGGATATAAAACCTGAGGACATCGAAGATTTAAAGAAAGATTTGAAATAAAGAAGGGCCCTTTCGGGCCCTTCGTTTTTCTAGAACTGTTTATCGAGAGTCACTCGGCGATCCGTGATTGTCACTTGCTGGCTGGCCAGCACAGAACGATCAGAGCGGAACGTGAGGTTGTAGGTGCCTGCGTTCAAAACGATGTGGTACGTGCCGTCTGGATTTACTTTATAAATCTGAATCATTTTCCCAGACATATCTTTAACATCAATCTCGAGACCGACTTGCGTCGCTGTGATGTGACCGCGGATCCCTGCTCCAGCTGCACGATCGAGCAACAACTGCCAGCCCGCACGGTTGAGTTCCACCGTTTTGTTGCGCCATTTGGCGTAGTCCGGGTGGAAGCCACCTTGCGCTGAAGAATTCACTTCAAGCACGTAAGGAATGACTTGCATCTCTTGGTACATCCAATCGATGTCGCCGCCGTCGGCATTGTAGAGAGTTTCCCAAGGTGTGCCAGGTGTATAATTCAACAAGCGGCCCATTTCGCGGCCGATGCTCTCAACAACTTCAGCAGTCTGAGTGCGCATCGGGCGGCAGCCGAATGGATAAAGCACGAGTTCGCTGTACGCATGGTAAGAGATATTGAAGACAGGACGGATCTCTTTAACGAAGTCCATCATGACATTGGTCTCTGGCTCAGACGCCGGATTCGGTCCGCGGTAAGTCTGTGACCAAGTTGAACCGCTTGAGCCGTTGCAACCATTCCAATTAGATGGATAGTTACGATTCAAGTCAACGCCATAGCTTCCACGAGCATTTTTGCGCCACATAGAATCTTGCGTCCACATACGGTTGTTACCATCAACGTTAAACATCGGCATAACCCAGATTTCATTGCCATCAACCCAGTTACGCACTTTCTCTTCGCTGTTATAACGAGTGAGCAAGTAGTCGGCGATATCCATGGCCACTTCTGGTGTCATGACTTCTCGTGCGTGATGCATGCCATTGAAAAGCAAAGTCGGCTCAGAGGTTTCACGCAGAGATGCATTATCAGAAATTTTCAAAGCCCAGATCGGACGCTTCTCAAGAGACTCACCGATTTTACGGAGCTCAGTGATCTCAGGATACTGAGCGGCGTAAGCCTTCAAGCGCGCCTCGACTTCCTCAGGATTCATGTACTCTGGATCTGGTCCACGCAACATGGTTTGAGGAATCGTGAATTGGAAAGCAGCCTTCAAACTTTGCAGTTCGATGAGTTGGTCTTGATTGACCAAAGCTTCCACTTCATTTTTTTTGAGATCAACGCCAGTAACGTCAATTTCGTGGGCGCGAAGATAATTCTTCACAGCTTCCGTGGTTTGGAAGCGGACGAGGGTACGGTCTTGTGGACCTTCAACAGCATCACCATGGGCAAAAGCTGAGCCGGCACAGAGGAGTGCCAAGACGAGAGTGAGTTTCATTGTTCCATCCTTGGTTCAAATTAGTCCTCTCAGTCCACCAGAGAGTGAACATGTCCGTCAAAGAGAGAGAAAAATTGTGAGGAAATGTCAGCGACGATAGTTGAGACGAATACTCAGGAGACGGCGAGCAACTGGGCCTTGTCAGGGAAAAGACGCTCTAACTCTTGGCGATAAGGAGCTGCCTTATCCTCAAGTCCATTGCTGACCATGGCCTCCACCATGAGCTTGAGCACCTGATAGTCGCGGATGTTGTTGTTATAAATTTCAATTCCGCGTTGAATCAGAACACCGGCTTCAGTTTGTGATGACCCGTATTTCAATAAGAAATCGCTCACAACAAAGTCCTCGTGGTCCATAGTCCCTGCCGGAAAACGCGTAATGTACTTTTGGGCCTCACTGGTTTGCTTATGCTCAACCAAGAGTGAAATGATGGCGCGAAGGAACTTTGAGAATTCCGCACAAGAAACTGCGATTTTTTCAAACAACGGAAGCGCCTTGGGAAGTTGGCCTTCCAGCAAGTACCACTTACCGGCCACAAAAAGGCCCGCACCAATGTAATTGGTCATCTCCGCATTACGCTCTTCAAGCTGGGTGAAGATTTCGTAGTAGAGCTCCATGTCTTCATAGTTCTTCGTGATGATCGCAAGACGTATAATTTGTGTGAGGCGATCTGGGTTGGCCGGGAAGTACTTTGCCACTTTCTTGACGACTTGGTAAGCCTCGGGGAACTTCTGTTCCTTCATGAAAATTTCGTACAGGCCCACAAGACACTTGAAGTGGATCGAGTTGAACGCAAGACCCTTATTGTATTTCCCCTTCGCTTGGTCCGCTTCAGTGAGTAAATACTGCGCATGGCCCATGTAGAAGAGCGCCAAAGAAGGGCGTGGGTGCATTGGCATCGCCGCTTCAAAAATAGCAATCGCTCCACGGAAATCACCGGCGCTCATCGCCGTTTTACCTTCATCGATTTTTACGATGTAAGGCGAAGGCTTGATCTTCGTGGAAACAGTTGAGAGCAAATTCTCTTGGATCGATTGCAAAGTGTAAGGCTTGATGATGAAGCTATCGACATCTTCCTCAGCCGCTTTCGCTACCGCTGTTTGAGAAATATTCGAAGTCACAAGGATCAGACACAATTTTTTGTTGTCAGGAAAACTGGTTCTCACCATCTTAAACAGATCAAAGCCAGAGCCACCACCCACAAAATAATCGGAAAGAACGAGACCTACATTGTTTGTTTTGAGAATTTCAGCCGCTTCTGCCATTGTGCCAGCGGTGTGAATCATCGGACGCTTCACGCCAAGATCTACCATCACTTTCAACAAGCGATTGCGAGACGCACTGTTCTTATCGACGATAAGAACCGCATGACTTGTTAGATATTCTTGTACGACGAGCTTCTTATCCAATCTACTTCCCCGAACTTGCGGTCAAAAAATCAGTGATTTGTTTTTGGCGGTTATCCACCATTTTCAACAAGGCCACCCAGCGCTCACGATCACGCCAGAGTAATTTGAGTTTTATAATATCATTCTCTGGGCTTTTGCGTTCAAGGCGAACGGCAAATCTTTGCGCCGCCCCCTCTGGAACCAATACAGTCAGCGAAGCCGTCTCCCCAGCCACGGTCGCTGGCAAAGAAGTCATAAGGCCATCATCAGATAATTCAGATACTTCTAGTGTGAATGTCTCGCTACCGTTGTTTAAAACAAATGATATTTCTCGAGCGATGGAACTTTCACTCAACTGCTCAAGATGTCTTTTGGCATCGTAAAGGTAGCCGCTGATGCATGGGGCTACTTCATTAGGGTTAATTACTCCGCTAAAATATCTAATCACTCCCTTGGCTTCGAGCAATTTAGGGTGCGCCAGCGCTGCTTGCCCATAAGCGAAAAGCAGCGGCGAGCTCTTACCGTTTCCACCTGCGGCCTGTGGAGCAATCACTTCGCCGATCGAATTCAAGAAAGATATATCGCAAAAAATAATATCGAAGTCCCATCGCTGCTGAAGCGCCAGTGATTTCACTTGCTCATTCGCCACAAAAACATTGGCTCCGAGTTCTTTAAAACCCTTCGCTAGTCTATTCGCTTCTTTCTGAGAGCGCTCAAGCACAAGCATATTATGACCTGACAACCGTGCTGTCATAAACCCTTTGCTGCTTTGAGGAATTGATGAATATGCTGCTGTCGCAAGCGATAGAGAGTCATGAACTGCTCAAAGATTTTGAGGTCCGAGGGTTCAAGTTCAATCGTTGTATAAATCTCGCCTTCTCCATCAACATCCGTCTCAAGGCACTTACCTGTGACGCTGACATGTTTTTTACGTTTTTGATAATCGAAGCTGATGGTGACATTCACTGTCTCATTCACAGTCGGTGATCTATTCTTCATTTTGACAATCATCGTCGTGTCGAAAAAGTCGTCAACGTTTACAATATGCTCAACAGGACCAAGGGAATTGCAGGTCAGGACTGCTTTGACTTTTACCTGATCGTTGCTAACTGGCTTGCCGTCATCACCTAAGACCTCTTGCTCTTCTTCAACTTCAGAATTGGTTTCACCGGCCGCTTTTGTTCTCACTTTCTCGGCTTCTGTACGCGCCCCTGGCTTAACTCGATCTGCCTTTTCATTATTTACGACGAGACGAGGACCAGATCTGTCCATCGGCACATCGACCCGATGAGCCTCTTCAAAATCTTGCGGTAAAATATCCTCATCAGGGTCTTCGCCATCGCCTTCCGGCAAGATATCTTCGAGTACACGCATCTTCTTGTGGGCAGCAGGAGCGGTTATTTTCCCAGAAGTTTCTTCTTTGGCGACTAACGACTCAGGTTCATCCTCGTCTTCATTGGACTCAAGTGCAGCCGCGGTCTTCCCTGTCTTGCCCTTGTAGTGAGCATCTCCAAGATCATCAGCTTGGCCTTTGCCCTTGTAGCCTTCCTTTGTCTCTTCTGCATACTCGCTGCGCTTAGCATGCTCTTGAGTTTTCTTTTTATCTTTGTACGACGTGGTTTCTTCTTCTTGATCTTCGCTATGTGTTTCTTTATTTACTTTTCCGCTATAGTGAGAGCCACCCAGATCATCCGTTCCAACTTGCGGAGCTTTCTTGGCCTTGGTGTCCGTTCCAGACGACTCTTTTTTATCAGCTTTTTCTTCTTTAGTTGCTCCAAGCTCAGCAAGATGAGGCCGTTCTTTCACAGCGCCTGCACTCTTTTGTGCCTTCTGCCCTTGTGGGCCTTCGTAGTGTCCATCACCTAAATCGTCAGTCGATGATTTACCGCGGAGAGCTGCCGGTGACTTTTCTTCGAATTCACCACGCTCGGCAGCTTCACGTGCTGAGCGTTCTTTACGAGTGATCGGGTCGTTGGCGACTTCCCCATCTTCCTGACGTGCTTTACGAGCTCGTTCAAAAGCATTTTTTTCGCTTTCCTCGCGTAGGGCCTTCTCTTCACCTTGGGCTTTTTTCTTATTTGTGTAGTGGGAACTGCCTAAATCGTCCGTTTCGGACTCACCACCATACTGTCCGCCCTGAGCTTTTTCTTTTCCACTCCGGTGAGATGACTCTTCACGTGTCTGCTGTTGTTCGGCACCCGACGTTCTTTCTCTCTCAAGACGTTCTTTGGATGATTTTGCTTCGACTTGATTGTTCGCATCTTTTTTATTGGACCATTTGTCCGGCCCGAGGTCATCCGTCCCGCTCTCACCGCCGTAACTTGACTGGCGATCAGTGTGTGCGTGTTCGAGTTTGCCTTTGTACTTAGAAAGACCCACGTCTTCCGTCCCAGCATTACCTTCGTTATTGTTCATTCGATCGGCGGCTGCACTGTGATTCTTTTTCTTTGCATCTACCTTCGAACCATCCTCGACCTCACCTTCGTAGGAACCGTCACCTAAGTCATCTGTCGATGATTTGCCTCTCAAGCGCTTAGCAGTGCTTGAGTCCACTTTCAGTTTCTTTGCATCTTCTGGTGCATCTTCTAATTCTAGGGCAACAGTGTTCTTGTATTTTGTAGAAAGTGCCGCCTGACCGGAAATATCTTGTGTGAGCAGGCCATCGCCCTTCTTGTCTTCCTCAATCTCTGTTTTCGAGTCATCGATCTTCAGACCTTTCTTGACCAGAATCTCCTGGTCGAATGACTCCACTATGGCGCGTTCACGAGAGAGGGCGTAGCTCGAGTTTTTGCAAACCTCGACTGCGCTGGGACTTACCCTAAATCTTGATAAGACTTCGTTTTCATCTTGGTAATAAAGTTGAAAGTTCGTCCCGGAAATCATCCAAAGATTTTCTTTCCAAACGAATTCAGGCTTTTGATCACCTTTAAAAATCCAATCACCATCAGCAGAATGGAAGGTATCGCGAAGGCCGTCTTTGAACGTAAATTTCCAAACCCCTCGCTGACCCGGCACTTCGTTCCATTGCGCGACAAAGGGACTGGGTCCCATGACCTTGACCATCCAACGTGTGAGAACCTTTTTTACATCCTGCGGTGACTTCACTAACCACATGTCATCGACCGACTTAAGCGCGTCGACCCATGTGATCGGATTTACAACCTGTTTAGATTTATCATTTGGGTCCGTTGCTTTATCTTTTAATGCAAGCTTGATTTCGGTTTCTTTCTTTTGCCCGACCGAAAGCGACTTCTTCCAAAAATCAATTTTGAACTTGAGTGCCTTGTCTCGCATGGTGGGTTCCATGACTTCTTGGCAACCCAATTTCATCAACGCAGTTTCAACTTGCTTGTTGTTGATGAAATTCACAACAGAGAACTTGATATTCGATTCTTTTACGACGCGACGGTGATTCTTGAGAAAGTTGATAACGAGGCCCAGCTCATCTTTGCCAGTCACCGATGCGACGATCAACGTCGCGGGTGAAGATTCGATCACAGTCAGAAGTTCTTTTTCATTCGAGACTTCGTAGACTTCACTGAATTGATCGGCATTCTTACTCACCACTTCTTCCAGTGGTGACCACTCGTCTTTAAAGAGGTATTTTACGAGAACGATATCTGTCATTTTTAAAGCTTTGCTATTAGACACAAGTTTGCTTCTTTTCGACTATTGTTAGGACGTTCTTAACGGTACGAGGTATTGTTTTTCATATCGGTAAACCGCTGAATAAAGTAACCTCAAGAAAAACAAAATCCGCGAGTTATGGAAGAAAACGAAAATCCCGAGGAAGACAATCAAGAAATCCTTCAAAACCTGGACGAAAGCGGCCAGACGGAAGAGCTCGTCGAAATGTTCGAGGAACTCCCCACGCCCGACGTTGTAGAGTTTCTCGAGGATAAATCTGTTGAAGACATCATCGCCTACCTCAAAGAACTCGAAGCTGAAGACCAAGGCCGAATCTTTTCGGATTTCGCCATGGAACTCCAGCTTCGCCTATGTCGCACTCTTGAACGTCGACAAGTCGCTCAGATTTTCCGACACATGTACTCAGACATTCGCGCCGATCTTTACCAGCAGCTGGATAAGGAAGAGCAGATTGGTCTTCTTCCCTACTTAGATAAAAAAGTTCGCGAAGATGTCATCATCCTTTCGGCGTACCCACGGGAAACGGCCGGCGGGATCATGGGCACCGACTTCGCAACCGTTTTTGAAGGTATGAGTGTCGCTCAGGCCATGGCGAAAATTCGTCATGATGCTCCTTCTAAGGACATGGTGATCTACATCTACGTCGTAGATGATTCGATGGTCATGAAAGGTTACGTCACCCTTAAAGATTTAGTTTTGGCCGATCCCAATGCCAAAGTGTCTGACTTGCTCAATGAATTTTATGTCAGTGCCGAGGTTAATGAAGATCGCGAGTCGGTGGCGCAGAAAATTGAAAAATATGACCTCGCAGCCATTCCAGTTCTTAACTCACTCAATCAACTCGTGGGTGTCGTCGGTCACGATGATGCCATCACTGTTATCCGCGCTGAGCAGACAGAAGATTTTGAAAAGCTCGCTGGTGTTATGCCCTCTCAAGAGGGTGAAGACTACATGCAGACTTCAAGCGTGGGTCACTTTAAAAAACGTGTGGTGTGGCTCGTAGGACTTGCGGCCATGGGTATTATTTCCGGCATGATCATCAACGAATATCAAAATGTTCTTGAACACTTCATCATCTTGGCGATGTACATGCCGATGATGGCCTCAACCGGTGGCAATACTGGAACGCAAGCGGCCACTGTGATTATTCGCGCTATCTCCTTGGGCCACGTGAGTGATTCTGATTGGCTCAAAATCGTTCTCAAAGAAATACGCATCTCATCTATGCTTTCAGTTTGTGTCGCGGCACTAACATATTTTAAAATCGTATTCTTGAGCTTTCACGGATTACTCCCCGAAGGCTTCACCATGTCTTTCGTTGGTCTCACGATCTCTTTTGCCATTGCGATTCAAGTTGTCTCATCGGCGATCATTGGCGCCGGTCTTCCGTTGATCGTGCGTCGCCTCGGGGGTGACCCCGCGGTGGTGGCCAGTCCCGCCATTTCGACGATCGTGGATATCACCGGCCTTTTAATTTACTTCGCCGTGGCATCTGCCCTGCTCGGGGTTTCTTGAGTCCTAGCTGTCTTTAGGATATGGTCTCAACCATGAAAACTGTTATCTTGTGCGGTGGTTCAGGAACCCGACTCTGGCCTCTCTCGCGCACTCTTTTTCCAAAGCAATTTTACCCTCTCTTTAAAGGGCACTCGCTTTTTCAGCGCACGATTGAACGCAATCTATCCCACACCAGCGAGTTCATCATCGTTGTGAATCAAGAGCAGTACTTCATGGCGGAAGACCAATTCCGTGCACTCAAGGTAACCGTTCCTGCACGTTTTATTTTAGAACCTGAAGGCCGCAACACCGCGCCTGCTATTGCGCTTGCCGCTCTCGCTGTAAATTCTAGTGACGAGATGCTTGTTGTGCCGTCCGATCATCTCATTCAAAACGAAACCGCCTATCAAGTGGCGATTAAACGCGCCCGTGTTCACGCTCAACAAAACCAACTCGTCACTTTCGGCATTAAGCCGACTCACGCAGAAACTGGTTATGGGTATATCGAAGCCACCGGTGAAACGGTTGTAAGCTTCCGTGAAAAGCCGGATACACAGACAGCACAAAGTTATCTCGCGAGTGGAAAACATTTTTGGAACTCGGGTATGTTCTGTTTCAAGGCAGATACATTCTTAAAAGCACTCGCAACTCATGCACCAAAAATGCACGAAGCCTGTGTGCTCGCGTGGAAAGGCAGCTCACAAAATTCTCCGGCACGTATTGATTCCGCACTGATGAAGGCCATCCCGGCGGACTCAATCGACTACGCCGTTATGGAAAAATCGCGCGAGACAAAAGTGATTCCAGCCGACATGGGTTGGAGTGACTTAGGATCATTCGATTCACTCTACGAAGCCCTTCCGCAAGACAGCGACGGTAATGTTCATGATCCACAAACCCTTCATTTGAATTCTCACCGCAACCTCGTTGTGGCCGATAAACGTTTTGTCGCCACCATTGATGTTGATGATCTCGTCATCATCGATACGCCAGATGCACTTCTTGTCAGTCGTCGGGGCTCTGCTCAAAAAGTGAAAGACGTAGTAGCTGCTTTAAAAGTGACGAAGCCCGAACTTACCCACATTCATACCACCGCCCATCGCCCATGGGGCTCGTACACTATTCTCGAAGACGCACCTAACTTCAAAGTGAAGCGCATAGTGGTGAAACCGGGCGCGCGTTTGTCGCTGCAGAAGCATGCTCATCGCAGTGAACACTGGATCGTGGTGGATGGTCGCGCCTTCGTAACGGTGGGAGAAAAAACTTTTCCCCTGGAGAGAAATGAGTCGACCTACATTCCGAAGGGCGAAGTTCACCGCTTGGATAATCGTGAGAGTGAAGACCTTATTCTCATCGAGGCCCAAGTGGGCAGCTATCTCGGTGAAGATGACATTGTGCGTCTCGTGGATGACTACAAGCGAATCTAGTAGGTTACACACTCGCGCTTTCGGACTCTCGACAACATACCTTGGCCTTAGGTAAGTTCAAGAAAACCCTTTCTGGATGAGTGCCATGGTTAAGTCAGTCTTGATCCTGATCGTTTTCTGTTACGTTCTCTCAACTGTAACTCACCTCTAAGTGACTTCGGTGTCGATCACAATTCTGAAACGACACCTGCAAGATTTCCGCAAGCTCCTTTCTCTTCCTCATACTCGCATTAAATCTGTTCATCGCTTCACTCCCAAACAAACTGTTCTCGTTCTCTCACCCCATCCTGATGATGAAATTCTGATGGGCGCACTCGCTCTTCGACTTCAATCAGAAAACAAAATGAAAGTCGTGAATGTCGCCGTGACCATGGGAAGCAATAAAGCACGCCAAAAAGTTCGTCGTATTGAACTGACCAAGGCCACCAAGCTTTTGAAGTGGGACAACGTCATTCTGGCAGATGACTGGTCTAAGAAGAAAACGCAGTTGGCAGCATTACTTAAAAAGCACAAACCCGTTTTAGTGATCGCTCCGCATGTGAAAGATCGTCACCCCACTCACGAACAAACGGCGCAGCTTTTGTTGGGTTGCCTTAAAACCTGCGACACCACTGTCGCCTGGGCCGAGTATTGGAATCTGCAAAATAATCCGAACTGCTTAGTTGAAGTTCCGGATGCTGAACATCTTCGCCAAGTCAGCGCGCTGGAATGTCACAAAGGTGAGATTGAGCGTAACCCTTATCACCTTCGCCTCTTGGGCTGGCAAATGGATACTGTTCGTCGTGGCAGCGAGTGGCTCGCCCAGAAAGGCGCACCATCGGTCACGATGCTTGCAGGCCAACTTTATCGTTTAGAGAAATGGCACAACGGAAAAGCTGTGCGTTCATTTAAGCCCGCGCCTTTTGCTCACGCCACAGATGATTTAACCGACTGGCTTGAGTAACGACGCCGCCTCTTGATCCAAAAATACATGCAGGCCCGGATGTGAACGCAGCAAAGTCGCTGGGACACTCTCACTGACTTCACCTTCCAAGAAACGTTTGATGATCTCCGCTTTACCGCGGCCGGTGGCTAACAGCCAAAGCTCACGCGCTTCATTCAATGTTCCTAAACCCAGAGTCAGCGCTTCTCGAGGAACTTCCTCTAAAGAAGCGAAGAAGCCTTGATTCGCTACGCGAGTCGATTCAGCAATGGTGACGACACGAGTGCGTGAATCAATTGAAGAGCCTGGTTCATTCAACCCCAAGTGTCCGTTGTGACCGATGCCCAAAAGCTGCACATCCAAACCGCCCGCGGCACGCAGACGATCTTCGTAGTCATCCGCCGCTTCTTGCGGATGACTCATGCTCAAACGAGGCAAATTAATTTTCGCTTCCGGATAATCGAGCGGAGTGAACACGCGCTCACGCAAATAATGAGCGTAGGTGCGGGCGTCGCCAGCACTCAGCCCAAGGTATTCATCTAGCATCCAAACACGCGCCAAGGGCATCTGGGGACGCTTCTTGAGAAGTGAGGCGTAAAGCGGGTCCATGGTACGACCGGTAGCAAAACCCACATTCAGGGGGGATTCCAATTTTTGGCTCAGGCGGCGGGCCACATCACTCGCCAATAAGGCCGCGTCCTCGTAAATCTTCAGCTCCACCAGAGGTCCCCTATGTAAAAAATTCGGAATCCGAATACCATATTTGATTTCCGAACAAGCCTAGCTTAAAAACCTCCCCAATGAAAACCACCCTGCGCATCCTGATTGTCGAAGATGATAAGTATTTCCTGCAGCATCTGCGCGAAATCCTTACGCCATTTGGCGTGATTGAGACGGCGATGGAGTGGCCCGCGGCAGCCAAGCTGCTTAAAAGCAATCATTACGACTTGGTCGTCACCGATCTTCATCTACCCAGTGGTCCAGATGGCATCCAGGTCCTTGAGGCCGCTCGTCAGCAGCATGCTATGCGAATCATGCTGACATCTAGTGATGAGGAAGCGCTTATCACGCTCGCCTATGCTCAAGGCGCGCAACACGTCCTCACCAAAACCCAGGCGCGTGAGCATCTCCCCGCCTTCGTACGTAGCCTCCTCACTCAGCGAGATCATCAAAAACTCACCAGTCTTTTTGAAGAGAGATTTCCAACGAAAGATGCTGGGCTTATTGCCGATATTACTCGATTACTGACATCTCCGTGGCAAGGACGCTCACTCTTGATCACAGGACCTACGGGCACCGGTAAGAGTGTGCTGGGAAAATTACTAGCAGAAACTCTCGTGGGACAAAGCGCTCCCTTCATTCATCTCAACTGCAGTGAAATTCCTGATAATCTTCTCGAGAGCGAACTCTTCGGACATGAGAAGGGTGCGTTCACGGGAGCCGAACAAAAGCGCGAAGGCAAATTGAAAGCTGCCGATGGCGGTGTGCTTTTCCTGGATGAAGTTGGCACCATGTCACCTTCTATGCAGCAGAAACTTCTCAAGGCCATCGAGGAGAAAACGTTTTTTCCCGTGGGTTCCTCGAAAGCTGAGAAGAGTGCCTTCACTCTCATCACGGCGACCTGTGAAGATCTCCAAGGAAAAATTCGCCAAGGAATGTTTCGCGCGGATCTTTATTTTCGTCTGGCAGCGCTCACAGTTAAGTTGCCCTCTCTTTCAGAGCGTAAAACTGACATTGAGGGCTTTGTGCGTTTCTTTCAGTCGCAATCTCCTCGCCGTTTTGTGCTCACACCTGATGCCTCTCAAATGCTCATCAATCGCGCTTGGCCAGGCAACATCCGTGAACTGAGACAGACCATGCTCGCTCTCGCAGATATTGGCAAAGGTGTAGTGGATGCCATTGCACTCCAAAGCGTCTTGGGCGAAACAATTAGCTCCAATCAAAGCACGGGTCTTGTAAACGATGACGTTCGTAAGTATGTGCTCGCCCACGGATTGCGGGGTTACTTCCAGCTCGTCGAGAAACAACTCGCGCAAGAATCCCTAGAAAGACATCAAGGGAAGATCACTCTTTGTATTAAAGAGCTCAAAATCTCGAGTTCCGCTTTCTATCGTATTTTACAGGAACATCAGATTAGCTAAACACTTGGCACGGACCTTGCTTTAGGGGTGGCACCAACAAGGAGTCCACCCATGTCACTGCAAAATCGCGTTCTCTCTGAATATCGTCAACTCTATCCTCAGCACACCCTTCGTGAAACTTCACTACAGACAGGTATCCAGCTCACTCGAGTTTTTCGTCTTATGAACGGAGCGGCCATGAAACTTGAAGAGTTTGAATCTTTCAGCAACGCAATCGGGCTTAAATCACAAGCCGAGTTCCAAGGCGGTGCTTTCCAACGTTGTGCTTTGAAAGCGCAGCAAGTCCTCAATGAAATCGAGCTTAACAAACTAACTGAGCTGATTGGGCGCCATATCCATTGGCACATTCTTATTCATGGCGAAAACAACAAAATCGTCGTTGACCAAAACATCGCTTAAGGAGCTCACATGCAATCGTTAACAAGTGTTGAACGCCTGGTGATTGAATCCATCAGCCAAGGACCGAAACCACTCAAAGCATTAATGCAAGATACACGTTTAGAGTTACGGTTTTTGGCCAATATTCTTCATGCACTCACACTACGAAGTTTTATTGTTCTCACGCCGGATGGTTACGCTCTCAACAAACATCTTCCACCGGAAGAATTGGCACAAATCAACAACGAGAAATCTCGCCAAAGCGAGGCGATGGAATTGCTCGAAAGCTTGTGCAGCTCGAAGGATAAAAAACTTGGTTTGCGCAAAGCTTGGGTCAGCGAGAAAGATCGCAAAGTCCTGAATGCTCTTATTCGCAATCTCGAGGACTTTATGCAAACACTTCCAGCGGCACCCAAGAACGCTCCATTGCATGAATACACTGTTGTGGTGTGGGGGGCAGATCAATACGGGCCAACAGTTCAACGTCTTATCGGAGGTATCGCATGAAGCTATTGATAATCGCACTCTTCGTTTGTATTTCCTGTGGCAAAAAACAAGCCACCGATCGTATTCATAGCGTTTCTCCTGCAAGCCTTGCTGCGGACAGTGATGGCGATGGCATGCTCGATTGGGATGAGTTGTATGCGGGGCGCGATCCTCATTTAGCAGACATCGACGAGCAACTTGCCTCTTTGCCTAATGAAGCGACTGTCATTGATCAGTATGCGCGTGAGTACAAGCTCCCCATCATTTCCTATCGAACTTTACGGATGGCCCTGCTGCAAAAGACGAGTTCAACTGTTGAACTCCCCATTGATAACCGCCAAATCATACGGATTGATCAATCACCTGAATTTTGGCAGGCGAGACTTCAATCAACTCGTTTTAAGAAGATTCGTATAGATGCAGCTGCCACACAAATCACGACCCCTGACTTAGGCCATCATGTGATCATGGCGAAAGTAAGAAAGTCGCAACTAGAAGCTATTCATAAAAATACCTACCGATTGGTTGTCTCGACCCCGGAGGTCGATAGGATTTTTCATCTCACTCCACACATTAAGCCGCGTGAGTTTTTAGAAAAGAATTTTAGGATCGAATGGGATGCGCAGAATAGACCCATAAGTATTGATGGTCACAAACAAGACGTTGAGCATTCTGACGGTCTTGATTACCAATCGGATATCTCATTATGGCGCACGGTTGAAATGCCGCTTGATCTTCATTTCTCTCCTCAAGCGGGTCATACGTATGCACTCATTTTTGGCACTGCTGGTGAGTTTAAGATGGCTTCAATGAGCGATAGCTCATTCTCTTATCCACATAAGACATTGCGCTCCAAGGTTCAGGGACATAATTTGTCCCTCGTGGTATTTATTCCGAAAACCAACAAACTTCGCTTTCAGGATAAATTTGAAGCGTTGCCCATTCGGATAGGCAACGGCGACCGCGAAAGTACATGCGAGTATACCCAACGTAACGCTCTCAACTACGATTCTTATGTTTTGAAATCCGCCAGTGAGCTCCTACAGACTATTCATTTCAACGGAGCACAAAAAATACAAGTTGATTGGTTTGAGCATGGATCTGAAGGCGTAGCGGCCAAGATTTCGATGCATCTTGTTGGTGGAGATTTTAGCGCAGAATTGCCATCAACGACGCTTCCAATTGGAGTACTTAAGTCAACATGTGATCGTCACAAGCCTGTGAAAATTAGAAACCTCCCACTATGGCAAGAGCAACGCGGACATTTCTCCTGGCTCCCCCAAACCTAACCTGTGTTAAGATGAAGCATGGACGCTTCCTTCACAGTTATCTCTAGCAACATTCGTTTCTCGACGACTGATGATGGATTACACCGCTGGGAAAATCGTCTTCCACTTCTCTCGCAAATTCTCCTTTCACATCGACCAGCGCTGATTGCCACTCAAGAAGGACGCGAGCCTCAGTTGCGCGAACTTGCCAGCTCACTTGCTCCCATGAAACTTGTAGCCGATGGTCGCCCCTGGATTGAAGAGCGTATGTACCCCTGCCTCTTTATCGATCCGTCTCAAGTTGAAGTTTTGAGTAATGGCGATTTTTGGCTATCAGAAACACCTGAGATTCCAGGAAGTGTTTCTTTTGAAAGTACCTTTCCTCGTCTTTGTACTTGGGCACGGGTTAAAATCCATGAAGAGGCGTGGTTGATTGCCAGTACGCATCTCGATCATGTTTTGGTTGAGACACGAAAACTGCAAGCGCAAGTTTTGGCCAAACAACTTCAAGTATTACGACAGAATGGTGAGAGTATTCTTCTCATGGGAGATTTCAATGACGAACCTCAATCTCAAGCACGCCATGTGCTCATAGAAGCTTTCCCCGAACTCTACGATCCTTGGAGCAAGCCTGAAGAATCAAGCCACCATCCCTTTAGCGGATCATGCCCCACTGGCCATCGCATTGATTGGATATTGCTGCCGCAAAAGAAGAAAGTACTCGATGTATTTCTGGACAAGACTAACGAACAAGGGACATGGCCTTCCGACCACTTCCCCGTCATTTGTAAGATTAAAGTTTAGTCGCGACTTCATCACCGAGCTGCACGTAGGTCTCTCTGCCAGCAGCCGTGTTATCAAGTATATCCTGGCTAGGTTTCCACGCACCCTTCTCACCTACGACAACAACAGTTGAACCACCGAAGAGGAAGTAGCCTTTTTCTTCTCCACGCAAGAAGGGCTTATTCCAGCGATGGCTCTGTACAATTTTGCCCACGCAGATGGCGCCGACTTCGATGTACGCCAAGCGACCAAAATTTTCAGTCTGCAAAAGTGTGACGTAGCGTTCATTGGCGATAAAGATATCGCCCTTCAATTGCAGCGCCAGTGGGTTCACTGAATCGTAGCGACCGTGCACAGGAAAATGATCAATGACTTTGCCGTTATCTGGATAGTGATACCGGTGATAGTCCACCGGACAAAGACGAGCGACCATTAAAGGGCCACCTTCAAACGGCTTAGCAACATCTGCATTACCAAGAAGCCCCGCGGCGGTGAGATTTTTTCCTTTCACTGGAAAACGAATGTCGGGTGTTACTCCGGCGTAACCGACATAGCGTGCTTCAGAAAAGGCTGGCATGCGCTCAGGTTGCGAAACAAACGGACGTTGACCGAGGCGAAACTTGCGAATGAAAAATTCGTTAAAAGTCGCGTAAGAATCGCGGATATCCACAG
>JAKFUR010000026.1 GCA_021732585.1 Bacteriovoracaceae bacterium | reverse complement strand
GTTTTTGGATCAACACCTTTCGGAAGGGATGCACGACGTGGTGGTGGCGCTGCTTTATCTTCGGATTTTTCACCGAGCTGCAAGTAAGCGCCGTAGCGACCCACCAAGCAGTAGATATTCATTTTTTATTTCGGATCTTTGCCGATCGGAGTCGGACCGTTCTTCGACTGCGCCAGAAGTTCAGTGATCTGCTCTGGTCGAAGATCGGCCGGAGCGATGTCTTCTGGAATCGAGGCGTGCACTTCTTCGTTATCACCATTCTTCTGAACGACGTAAGGTCCGAAGCGGCCCACTTTAATATCGAGAAGCTCACCATCTTTTTCAATATGAATGGTGCGTGATTCATCAGGCTTAATTTTCTTGTCTTGCTCTTCGACTTTTTTCGCGAGGCCTGCTTTGCCGTTGTAGAACTTATCCAGATACTTGATCCAGTCCTGCTGGCCGTAAGCGATTTTATCTAGCGACTCTTCCATCTCAGACGTGAAGCTGTACTCCAGCAAGTGCTCAAAGTGAGTTTGCAAAAGTTGAATCACGGCCATGCCGGTGAAAGACGGAATAAGAGCGTTGGCTTCTTTACGCACATAACCGCGATCCAAAATCGTGCCGATAATTGAAGCGTACGTCGACGGACGACCCACACCTTCTTTCTCGAGATTCTGTACCAAAGATGCTTCCGTGAAGCGCGCCGGTGGTTTGGTTTCGTGTGACTCAGGAGTCACTGTCACGGGCTTAACGATGTCGCCTTTTTTGAGCTGAGGCAAAATCAATTCTTTGTCTTCTAATGCTGCTTCCGGATCATCACTTCCTTCAACGTAAACGCGAAGGAAACCCGGGAACAAAATGCGTGTGCCCGACGTGGTGAATTCACCCTCGCCTGCTTCCACTTTAATCGTGACGCTCGCCTTCTCCGCTTCTTTCATCTGAGTCGCCATGGTGCGCTTCCAGATCAATTCGTAGAGTTGCTTTTCACGACCCGTAAGGCCGGTTTTATCCGGGTGCATGAATTCTGCACCTGCTGGACGAATCGCTTCGTGGGCCTCTTGGGCACCTTTGTTTTTCGAAGAATACTGACGAGCTTCTGGGTTCAGATACTCTTTGCCGTAAAGTTCCACCACCATCTCACGCGCAGCTTTGATCGCTTCCGCTGACAAGTTGGGAGAATCGGTACGCATATAAGTGATCAAACCTTCTTCATACAAACGCTGGGCCGTGCGCATGGTGTCTTTCGATGACATACCAAGCTTGCGGTTACCTTCCATTTGCAAAGTCGAAGTGATGAACGGAGCCGCTGGATTAGAAGAGAATTTTTTCTCTTCCACACTGGTGACTTTCCATTCAACTTTGGCGAGATCAGCAGCGAGTTTCGTCGCTTGTTTCTCATCTAAGAGAGTTACTTTTTTAGCGTCGATCAATTTGCCCGTGAGACCATCGAAGTCTTTACCACCAGCAAGACGAAGACCTTTGAGACTTGCGAGACGCATGTCCATTATGTCTTTTTTTGAATTCGCTGGATGAGCAGTGGCCTTAACATCCCAGTAGCTTGAACGCTTGAAACGCATGCGTTCGCGCTCGCGCTCGCAGATCATTTTCAAACCCGTCGACTGAACGCGTCCGGCCGAAAGACCGTAAGCGATTTTCTTCCATATTAAAGGAGAGAGCGTGTAGCCATAAAGACGATCGAGAATACGGCGCGCTTCTTGTGCACGCACCAAGTTCTCATCGACGTCACGGCAATCTTTCAAAGCATTGGTGATCGCGGTCTTGGTGATCTCGTGGAACACCATGCGCTTCACAGGAACTTTGGGCTTTAAGAGCTGTAGCAAGTGCCACGAAATGGATTCCCCTTCTCTATCTTCGTCGGTCGCGAGATAGACGATGGAGACGCCCTTCATTTTTTCTTTCAACTCACGGATGATCTTGGATTTGTCCTTGGGGACAATATATAGAGGAGCGAAATCTTCTTTGACGTTAACGCCAAGTTTCGCCCATTCTTCTTTTTTCAATGCGGCCGGAATGTCGGATGCAGACTGAGGCAAATCACGGACATGGCCCATGCTCGCTTCGATAATATAGTTCTTCGGCAAAAACTTTCGGATGGTTTTTGCCTTAGTAGGAGACTCAACTATGACGAGATATGTTTTTTCCATGCACTTCCGGAAACGGCATTTGTTTATCAATGAATAAGGGGGGCCGGGATTTACGTCAAGCAATAAAAATTCTTACGATACTATTCGTTTAGACGCACTCATTACCCGAGCGTCTCGCTCGGCGCTCAACGTACACGCAAAAACACCGATAAGTGGCTATGCGTTTGCTCGGATTTTCGTTCGCATTCATGCTCTATCTTTGGTCGGCTTCACAGCCACCACTCTCTACGCGTGCTCCCGCATCAACTCCACTCACTAAGGGCTACAACATCGCTTGGTGGGAAGTAAACTACGGCCATCAATGGAACTCCGGAAGTTTCTCCGAGAAAAAAGTTCGAGAAGTTCTCGATCTGGCTGCCCAAGGCAGTGCCAAGATTGTGCGCGTGTGGTTGTTTGAAGATAGCAACCAGTGGCAGTTTGAACTTGATGAGACCGGCACGCCGATTCGCCTGCGCAAAGAATTTATTCCCAACGTTCTCTTCTTTCTCAAAGAATGCGAGAAACGCGGCATTAAGGCCAATCTCACTATGTTTGATGGAAACTCCTTTCCACTCGAACGACTTCCGTCCGGCGAACAGCGCGCGTGGTGGTGGAACGTTATGAATAACCTCTATGGTCACGGCGATTGGTTTCATAAAGAGATCGTGAATCCACTGTTCGAAGCCATCGTCGACGAAGATCTCCTCGGCACCGTCGCGCAAGTTGAGTTGATGAACGAGATCGACGGCGCGGTGAAGAGCGGCATCTTTGCCCGTGACTGGACGTCGGTTCGCAAGTTTGTTTGTGACTGGCAAAAGAAAATTAAGCCCTTCGCCGTGTCGTACGGCGTCTCCGTCGGTCATCAAGGCTCGGTTCAACACATCGTCGATGGCGATCTCCCTGAGCAGTGCACGGACTATCTCGACCTACACGTATACAATGACAACGGCTCGATCCCCATGTGCGGCTGGTTCCAAAAGAAAACAGCGCAGGGCCGTCGTTTTCAACTGGGCGAGTTTGGACAGAAGAGTGCACGCTACGATGACGAAGCTCAGAAGAAACTCACCTACAATTTCCTGAGCAGCGCTGCGGAGTGCGGCTTTGAGAGCGCTCTTGCTTGGCGCTTAGAGGACATTCGTCCCGGCCATAACAAAGAGGCGCGCTACTCCTACACGTCGTTTGGTGAGCCACGCCCTGCTTGGTACGTTTTAAGGGACTATCCAGGCCAGACCCCATGAAAGAAAAGGTCCATTACTTCGTCGTCTCGAAAAGCCCCGGCTTTCGCGAACTCACGCGCTTCATTCTCGAATGGCAGTACGACTGCGTGGTGACGACCAGTGATTCAGAAAGTGCGGCGCTGGAGTACTTGCGACAGATTGATATCTTTCCGCACATGATCGTCTACGAGTATGTGCCTGATGCCTTTTTGGTGGAAGACTTCATTGCCTACATTAAAGAAAGTCGCAAGCCTGTCCACTTCCTGGTGCTCGCCGAAAAAATTCACGGCCCGACGGGTGCGTATTTTGAGAGCTACCCCACGTTCCATCTCGTCAAAAAAGAATTGATGTGGGGAAAAATCTTCGGTCTCACGCAAGAATCTTTTCGTGGCATCGTGGCCGATAACACAGAACCCATGTGTCGTTTACACATGGAAGGCCTAGACTCCATCACTGGGATTGATAAAGACCTATTCCTGAAACTTCCCTCTGGAAAGATGGTGCGCCTTTTCGCGAGTGGTAGCGCCAATGCGGCCGATCGTCAGAAGTATCGTGACAAAGGTGTTCAGTTCTTGTGGCTTGAGCGACCGACTTGTGACTGGATGGTGAAGCAAATCCAGACTCAGTTCCATATTTTTCTCTCCAACAAACATTTCCAGTTCATCATGCGGGGACCGGAAGCCAGCGCGGAACAGTCCTTCGATCAAAAGATCATTCGCGTGTGTGACGAACTCCATCTCGATCCCGATTTTAAAAAAGAGATCGAACTTGTGATGGAAAAAGTCATGGATACCGTTCAAAAAGATATTCACTTAGGCAAAGTCATCAAGATGATCCGCGAGCACAATCCTGACGTGAGTTATTTTGCGAAGAATCTCCAACTCACCAGCATCATCAGCTGCTTTCTCGCCAAGAAGATGGAGTGGCATTCGAAAACCACGCTTGATAAATTAGTTTATGCGGCCGTGCTCCACGACATCACTCTGGCGACAAAACCTCATCTCCAGCGGATCAGTGGCATCAGTGAGTTTGAAGAGGTGCGCGCACAGCTCAGTGAAGATGATCAGAAGACATACCTTACGCATCCGCGAGATGCCGCCCAACTGGCCAAGTCGCAGTTCAAATTTGCGCCGCCTGAGACTGATGTCTTGGTGCTTCAGCACCACGAGCTGCCGGAGGGCAAGGGCTTCCCGACGAAGATCCACGCGGAGAAACTCTCTCCCCTCACGCAGCTGTTCATCGTCACGCAAGATTTCGTGCGCTATGTGATGAATGAACAGGATCCCAGCTTGGAAATGTATTTCCTGAGAGCTGAAGCGCGCTTCGAGCAAAACGTCTTCCGAAGATTTATTCTGCTTTTGAAGAAATTCAAGTCGAAGACATAAAAAAGGGCCCTTTCGGGCCCTTTCTCTTTTCAATCTTTCTAGCGAATGAACAACATGTCGTAATACTTCGGCAGAGGCCAGTTATCCTCAGGCACGAGTTCTTCGACGCGATTGCAGAGATTCGCGATATCTACCGACAACGGCATAAGCTCTTTGGCAACTTTATCGGCCACACCGTCTTCATTCAACGAGTGGTGATACTTATCGTATGAACTCATCAATGTCTCGATCTTGTCAGCGAGCTGCTTAGTGACATCACCCAGCTTTTTCAAGATATCTGTTTCAACGCTGATGTCGCCGCCGGCGTCTTTTACTTTACGGATACCTTCTGAAAGCTCCGACTTGTAAGAGATCGCACAAGGCATGACTTGCTTATGTACCATCGCTGCAAGAGTGCGGAATTCGATTTCGCGGCACTTGATGTAGCGCTCGAGCATAACGTTCGCGCGAGTCTTGATTTCGCCTTCGCGGAAGACACCTGTCTTTGTGAGGAAGCTGATCTTCTTCGCGTCTTTAAACACGCTGATGGCTTCTGGAGTCGTGCGGTTGTTCGAGAGACCGCGACGAGCCGCTTCGTGAACCCATTCTTCTGAGTAACCGTCGCCGTTGAACACAACCGCTTTCGCGTTGTTGTACCACTTCATGGTGACTGAGATCAAAGCTTCGTCGATGCTCTTGCCAGCAGCGAGGTCTTTCTCAATGAGTGCGTTCGTTTCAGCGAACACATCGGCCACCGCAGCGTTCAAGATTGAAAGCGGGTAAGCAATTGAAGCTGAAGAACCGCAAGCACGGAACTCGAACTTGTTACCAGTAAACGCGAACGATGACGTTCTGTTTCGGTCGGTGTTGTCTTTGAACAAGTCAGCGAGCTGACGTGCACCGAGGTCCATGGCTTTCTTCATATCAGGCGTGTACTTACCGCCGCTGATCATCGAGTCCAAAATCTTGGTGAGTGTTTCACCCAAGAAAACTGACATGATCGATGGAGGTGCTTCGTTCGCACCCAAGCGATGATCATTACCATGACTTGCGATACCCATGCGAATGACGTCAGCGTGACGGAAGAATGCTTCTACTACTGTCGCTACAACAGCGAGGAAGCGGTAGTTTTCGTGTGGGTTATGCGTCGGCTCAAGAAGGTTGAGGCCCGTGTCAGTCGCCATAGACCAATTCAAGTGCTTACCTGAACCGTTCACGCCGGCGAATGGCTTTTCATGCAATAAGCAAACGAAGTCGTGCTTCAAAGCCACTGTACGAAGAACAGTCATGACCATTTGGTTGCTGTCGGCCGCTGTGTTTGCGTCTTTGAAGATCGGCGCCAATTCGAATTGTCCTGGGGCCACTTCGTTGTGGCGTGTCTTCGCTGGAATACCCATTTTGTAGAGTTCGATTTCTACTTCTTGCATGTAAGCAAGAACGCGGTCTTCAATCATACCGAAATAGTGATCTTCCAACTGTTGGTTACGTGATGAGAGTGAGCCCATCAAAGCGCGACCGGTCATTACCAAGTCTTGGCGAGAGAAGAAGAACGCCTTATCGATGAGGAAGTATTCTTGTTCAGCACCACATGTTGTGAATACGCGCTGAATGGTTTTGTCGCCAGCGAGGTGACAGAACTTCAACACTTCTTCCGCCACTTTCAAGTCTGAACGCAAAAGTGGAGTTTTGGTATCGAGTGCGTCGCCGTGGTAGCTTACGAACGCGGTAGGAATAACGAGTGTCTTACCGTTGACTGATTCGCGAATGAAGATCGGTGAAGTCAAATCCCAAGTGGTGTAACCGCGTGCTTCGAAAGTTGCCCGAGATCCACCGTTCGGGAACGAAGAAGCATCAGGCTCACCCTGCATCAACTGAGAAGCAGAGAGAACTTCCAACGGACGATCATTATCAAAGCTCAAGAACGCATCGTGCTTTTCGGCAGTAGCTCCAGTCAGAGGTTGGAACCAGTGACAGAAGTGAGTCGCGCCTTTCGAGATCGCCCAATCCATCACAGAGTTCGCCACTTTCGTAGCGAGTGGCTTGTCGATATTGCGTTTGCCGTTAAGGACTTGGTTCAAACTCTCTTTGTCTTCTTGCGAAAGATTTTTTGAGAGGTGAAAGTTGTAAACGTTTTCGCCATAGTACTGGCTAACTTTTAAGTAGCGACCTTGTTCATTGACCGGCACATCACACTTACGTGGTTGACGACCGTATGCTTTCAGTTTCGCTTCGTTCCGAAGTGACGTGGCCATATATAAGCTTTCTCCTTAAGGGGTGATAGACTTCTTGATGCTATCTATTTTAAGGTTAAACCGTGCAAGATGCGCAGTAGGCGGCAAAAATATTTTCTCGTCTCATTCTCGACTAAACGTCTCAGGAAGCCCCGTGGCACAAGAATCGGCACCCTCTTTTTTCACCTTCGTCATGCGACTGGTACGCCGTCGCCCATGGCACTATGCCGGTGGAATTTTTGCTGTCGTTCTTCTCGATGGCATCGACATGCTGCCTGCTCTCATAGTGAAAAGTGTGACGGATGAGGTTCAACGCGCGCCTCAAGAGCTAGAAATTCTCCCCTATGCCTTGGCCTTGGTTGGCTGTTACCTGTCCATTTCCCTTCTGCGACTGGCCTGGCGCTTCCTGCTGATGATGCCTTCGCGCACCCTGGAGCGCGAAATTAGACAAGAGGCCTACGAGAAACTTTTACAAGGCGACTTCGCCCGCGCCTCACGCCTTAAAATAGGTGACGTGGTTAGTACGCTGTCTCAGGACATCAGCAACATTCGTATGTTCATGGGCCCTGGCATATTGGTGTTGTTTGATTCCATCGCCTACTTGGTCTTTATTCCGGCGACACTTTTTTATATTTTAGGTTGGGGCGCGCTGTGGGTTTTGATTCCCTTTGTGGGTCTGACGGTTGCCGTCTTGGTGGTGCATAAACCACTCGAGCAAGGATACTCCGCGCTTTCTGATACGCTGGGAAATCTTTCTCAGTATGTTTATGAAGAATCACAAGGTGCACGCTTCTTCCGCACCGAAGGGTTGATTGAACTTCGTCGACAAAAATACGATTTGCTCCTCGGTGGTCTTCTCAAGAAACAATTAGGCATCGCCAAATGGGAACTTGGACTCGATGGCACTTTGCAAACGGTGATTCAATCGAGCTATCTCATGGTGCTCGTGCTTGCCTGGCAAGGCCATGGCCCGATGGCGCAAGGCCTGGGTACTCTCACCGTCTCTCTTCAGCTACTCGATAAATTGTTATGGCCACTCATGGCCGTCAGCCACTTGATGAATCTTTATCAACAAGCGCACGCAGGAGCGAAACGCTTTCATACCATCGAGTCTCTTCCTCTCAAAACCCAAGGTGTGCGCGAACTTGAATCTCCCTTGCGAGAAATTCGTTTGGAACGCCTCTCAGCAAGGACGCCGGATCAAAAGACACTCATTCACGAGATTGATCTCGCGCTTAAAAATGGTGAACACATCGCGCTGGTGGGTGGCGTCGGCAGCGGTAAGACCGTTCTCTTGCAATGCCTCGCGGGATTGTGGGAACCCAATGCCTTGAGTTTTTCACGCTTCACTTATGACGACATTTCTTATCATGAGCTGAATCGCCGCACCTTGTGGCATCAGCTGTCATACATCCCCCAGACGCCACAGATTTTTAGTAAATCACTCGCTATGAATATTTCTCCACACCATCCGCTTGAGCCGGGACGTTTGTGGGCGGCACTTGAGAAAGCTGATCTCGCCACGGACATCGCGCTCTTCCCCGAAGGGCTCTCCACCATGGTAGGTGAAAAGGGTTTGAATCTATCGGGTGGACAAAAACAACGCACACTCATAGCGCGTTCGTTTCATTCGGGTGCGCGCCTCTACCTGTGGGACGATGCCATCAGTGCTCTTGATCCAGCGACGGAACGTAACGTGATCTCTGCTCTTCGCCGCCTTGATCCTAGTGCCATACTTGTCTTGGCCACTCATCGACTAAGTTCACTTAAAGATTTCGATCGTATCCTCGTGTTGGAAGATGGCCGCGTGGTGCGTTCGGGCAGTTACGACGACATCAAACGCGACCATGTTCTTTTCGCCTCTCTTCTTAAACATGAAGAAGATGTTCTGAAAGCAGAAAAGGAGAAAACATGGACCCCTTAATTCTGCAAGACGAAGAAGAACGCCGCTATTACTTCCGTCCCTTCAGTTTGCAATTCACTCGTGCCAGTGAATGGGATGGCGCTGTGGCCGATGCCGTGTGGGTGTGGCCGTGGATCAAACCTTATCGCACGCGTCTTATCATTTCTTTTTTCTTGTTTCTCTTTGCCACGCTCACCGCCATCGCCGTTCCGCGTCTCGTCGCTAAGATCGTAGACGATGTGTTGCTGCATAAAACGGCCGAGTTTCTACCTTGGGCAAGTTTGCTGGGCGGACTCATGCTGCTTAAAATCGTGGCAGATCTGACATACAAGTGGATGGTCACTCGCGCTGGCCAACGGATGACTAAACAGCTGCGCAATGATGTGTTTCATCAACTGGGCTCATTCCCTTTAGCGTTTTTTGATAAAAACTCTTCCGGGCGTCTCATCAGCCGCTGCGTGAATGATATTTCCAACTTGTCGCAGTTTTTTACTGCCAGTTTTTTCACCGTGGGTAGCGACATCGTTCTCATTATTGGCTGTGCCATTGTGATGCTGACGCTCTCTGTCCCATCGGCGCTGATCATTTTTGCGGCCTTGATTCCGATGGCCATCTTCATGATGAACGTCTCTCAAGCACAGATGCGGTGGGGCCGTGAACAAAGAAACGTGCTCTCACGTCTTTCTTCTCACGCCGCCGACACCATGAACAACTTAGGTGTTTTGCACTCGCAGCCCTTTGCTTTTAAGTGGGCCCGTCGTCACGGACGTTTGCAAAATGTTTTTGCTGCCATCAACACCCGCTCTATCATTACTTGGGGCAGCTTCTCTTCATCGCACGTGCTAGTCATGGGCATCACCTACACAAGTGTCATCATCATGGGTGTTCACCAAATGCGTGAACAAACCATGACCATCGGCGAATTTATCGCCAGCTGTACGTACGTGGGTCTGATCTTTGGGCCGTTTTTTGATATTTCTGAAAAGCTCAATACCCTAGTAACAGCACTTGGTTCAGCGAAGCGTTTGCGCACTTTTCTTCCTGCTCCGATTCGTGATCAATCACGCATGAACGAAGAAGCCGGCGCTGCTCCTCATGGACCGATCCGTTTTCAGAACATCCGCTTTGGCTACCGCTCAGATCGAGTGATCTACGAAGACTTGAATCTGGAATTGCCAGAAGGTGAAGTCACGGCCCTCGTCGGACGTACTGGTTCAGGAAAAACTACCCTCGCCCATTTGATGTTGGGACTTTATCCGCTCCAACATGGAAAAATTCTTTGGGGTGATGAAGACCTCCTGAGTATTTCTCCGGAGCGCCGTTCACGGTGGATAGGCCACGTCTCCCAAGACTTGTTCCTTTTTACAGATACACTGCGAGAGAATTTGCGTCTGTGGCGCGATGACATCACCGATGAACAAATCTTCGAGCGACTCAAGCGCGTAGGTCTGGATGAAAAAATCAAACAGCTCCCAGGTGGCCTTGAGATGGTGGTGAAGACGGAAACGCTCCCACTCTCGCAGGGTGAAAAGCAACTAATGCTCCTGTGCCGTACCCTTCTGCAAGACCCGCGCCTGTTAGTGTTTGATGAAGCGACTGCGAACCTTGATCAGCTCAGCGAAGAGCAGTGGCTCTTGCATGTGAATGAGCTCTTTGAAGGGCGCACCACGCTTTTCATTGCTCATCGTTTGGAAACCTTACGACTGGCCACCAACGTCATCGTACTGGAAAACGGCCGTGTGCTTAAAACGATTCGTAAGGCGAAAGGTGCGAGTATTTCTGAAGGAGAACTTCATTGAGTGATTTAGTGACACTCACCTGGGAAACAGCTCCTCATGAAGCGAGAGATCTTTGGCATCGTGTGGCCGAAATCCGCATGCCCGACTTTCACGCCAATAGAAAAAAAGAATGGGCGCTCGCTCGCCTTTGTTTAGCACTTTGTTTTGAAAAACACGGCATCACCATAGATCCCACGCAGTCAGTGTTTAAAAATCACCATGAAGTCACTCATCTCCCCGCCTGGCGTTTTTCCCTTTCTCACAGCAAAGATGTGGCCGGTGCATGGCTGATGCCCGCAGCCCAAATTCGTGGCCTAGGTATGGACGTTGAACTCTCCAATCGCAAAGTCCCACCCCAAGTGAAAGCGCGTTTATCTCATAAACAAGACATGAAGCTTGGCGATCTCGAACTGTGGACTTTAAAAGAAGCCGCGTTTAAGGCGCTGCCGACCCTGGCGCAAACGGATATTTGGCTGAATCGCATCATCATCACGCAGAATACATTCCAACTAGAAAACTCTCCGTTCATCGGTGAGTGGAATCTAGAGAAAGCTCAAAGACTCACCATTGCTCGCGCCTGGTTAAATCCTTAATTCGGTGGTCGGATGCCTAGTGCGCTAGGAGTATCCACTCGAGTGACGGCGTCACTCGTGAGACTGATTCCTTCGATGTCCCATGAGTTGTACGTACTTCCTGACCATCGCCCTTTTGCACAAATGATCGTGTTGCTTGCAGCCGAGCGCTGAAACCGAGCGATGTTTGTTACGGCCGGAGCACTTGCCTCTAAGACGGCGGCATAGCCTTCGCTAACGTTGATGACAGCGCCTGACTCGTTTTTTCTAAACTCCACGGCGAGGACGAGTCGCGGCTGGACCCCTGAGGAAGTTTGCGCACGCGCGTCTCGAACGATGGTACCGCAGTACGTCCCTTCATGTTCGGCGAAGGCCTGAAGCGAGATCGAGCAAACAATAAGTGCGACTAGAAACTTCATAATATTCTCCTGATGAGTGACTTCCAAAGTTCGTGGTCTTATGCAGGTACCATGGTTTCCGAGCACACCAGCTAAGAGGTACGTATGGAAATCAACGTTTTGTAGCAGGCCTTTGGAACAGGCATATTTTACAATGCCTCGCGTTAACAATGTCCATAAGTTGCAGTTCCACGCCCAGGACTTATGGCCTAGAATAGCGTTATGAAAAAACTCATCTGCCTTATTTCTCTTTTTGCACTCTCTCAAACCTACGCGTCGTCAACGCTCGAAAAGCTCAACGGCCAGTGGGCCCTCGACTGCACACAAACCCAGGTCAACGGTGTGCAAGGCCATACGCTAGAAACATACACGTTCAATGGCAGCAGCTATCAATTCAAACGCCATTGGTTTAAAAAAGCGGGCTGCAAAGACACCGCTTTCAAATTGGACTCTGAGGAGGGCACCATCAAGCTCGGCAAAGAAAATACCAATAACGGATTTAATCCTGAGGGAACTTTTGAGATCGATTTTATTACGTCTCAAAAATCAGAACAAGGTGTGATCTGGTTGAACGGTGCAGGCACAAAGATGAGAACTGCGCGTGGATTTGCTGAAAGCCGCAACACCCTGCTCGGAATTTTACAATACAGTAAACGTCCTTAACAAAAGAACTCTATGCAACCTACTTATCAAAGTCCTACAGCTGCGATGGCGACGTCACAGTACATGTCAAAAGTGTACATGTGGATGACGATTGGCATTCTCGTGACGGCTGCCATGGCCGCCTACGTCAGTAGCAACGACCAAGTGCTCTACACCATAGCGAGCAACAAAATCCTTTTCTACGGATTGATCTTTGCGGAGTTTGGCTTAGTGATTTGGCTTTCGGCCGGTATCAATCGCATGAGTGCCACCATGGCGACCTCCATGTTTATCTTTTATGCGGCCATCAACGGCGCCACCCTGTCGATCATCTCCTTGATCTACACAGCTGAAAGTATCCAGAGCGCTTTCTTCACGTCGACTGCGGCCTTCGCTGGTCTCAGTGCTTTTGGCTATTTCACCAAGCGCGATCTAGGTCCAGTTGGATCATTCTGCACCATGGGTATGTTTGGTCTCTTTGGTTTTGCTATTCTGAGTATGTTCTTCCCGAGCATGATGAGCACCACGGCGAGCAAAGTTTACGGACTCGTGGGTATTTTGGTGTTCGCTGGACTTACCGCCTACGACACCCAGAAAATTAAAAACATGGCCCCGTCAGAGCGTGACGGAGAGGCCTATCAGAAAGGCGCCATCATGGGTGCACTGACGCTCTATCTCGACTTTGTGAATCTGTTTTTGTTCATCCTACGGATGAGCGGTCGTCGTAAGTAGCACAGACATTCAACATCGCTTCCACGCCTAAGCAATTAGGTGTGGAAGGAAGATGAATAAAGCCCGCGGAAAGCTCCGGAAATTCATGCAGCAATAAATACAGCACATGATTACACACGTACTCACCCGCACTTGTTGAAAGCTTCGCAGGTACTCCGACGGCTTTAGAAGCCTCGATCATTTCCATCACCGGCAAGCGCGTGAAAATCCCATCCGCACCGTTGCTTACAATTTTCTGTGATGAAAGTGTTATACCAGCGTTATCCGGAATACGCGCATCAACCCAATTGATCCCTAGGCGCTCCACTGTGATTTCTGTGCGATTTTTTGCGAGTCCTGTCGCTATCACCACATCCGGTTTCACTAAATCAATGGTGCGCTTGAGGGAAGGATAAGCCCCCGCAAACGTCACCGGCAAAAGTGCCGTCACAAGTTCAAAAGGAAGATCGCGTGCTAAGAGCCAATTCAACAGCTCCGCCGAAGAATTAATCGCATCGCCATCAAACGGTTCAAAGCCGCTGACAAGAATCTTCATGCAAGCTTCTCCCCAAGACGGCGGGCCATGAAATCAATAAACGTTCGCAAGCGCGGCGGCATATTTTTTTGTTGCGGATAAAGCAGCTGCACGGGCACTTCTTCATAACGCCAATCTTTAAACAACGGCACCAGATCACCGCGCGCCACTTCTTCGCGCACAATATAAGAAGGCAGCAAGGTGTAGCCATTTCCCATTAACGTCATCTTTTTCAAGACAAAAAAATTGTTGCAGTTGAAAACGGGCTTTGCTTTAAGGTGACAGGACGTCTTCGTGCCTTTCAATTTGATATTCTGTGCTTCCGCACCAAAGAACGAAAGGAACGGCAGTTCTGAGAGTTCTTCAATTTTTTGTGGTTTTGGGTTACGTTGAAAAAGAGCTGTTCCAGCATAAAGTTCAAGACGCACCTCTCCTACTTTTTTTCCAGTGAGTGAGCTGTCTTTGATTTTTCCAATGCGCAAAGCGAGATCAACACCTTCTTTGACAAGATCCACTGAGCGGTTATCCACAATCAAATCAATATGCACACGCGGGTGCGCCAGATTGAATTCGTTACAAAGGCCGGCCATCAACTCCACACCCACATCTTCCGGAACCGTGAATCGCAGCACACCTTGCATGTCAGCTTTCGAATCACCGAGGTTTTGAAGAACACTCTCTAGATCATTCAACGCCGGTAGAGCACGTTGAAAAAGATCTTTACCGGCCTGAGTGAGTTGAAACGAGCGTGTCGTGCGATAAATGAGCGGCACACCGAGTTCACGCTCAAGCGCGGCGATCTGCCGACTCACACGAGATTTAGGCATGCGCATTTGCTGGCCTGCCTTAGAAAAGCTTCCAGTCAGCACAACCACTTTAAACACTAAGAGTCGATTCAGATCGATATCACGCATAAATCCCAATTGTTGCCAAAATTGCAACACACATGCGCACTTCTGTCTACTTTTGAAACAATCTCTTTGCGACGATTATGTCTATATGAAAACTAAGCGGATGCCTGTTCTCTTTATTGGCCATGGATCACCTATGAATGCATTGGAGCAGAATCCATGGACCGAGCATCTCGCCAAACTTGGCCGAGAGCTTCCGCGTCCTAAAGCGATCGTATGTGTATCGGCTCACTGGACCACACAGACTACAAAACGACTGCATCATCCTACTCCTCGCACTATACATGATTTTTATGGATTCCCAGAGCAGCTGTATCAAGTTCAATACTCTGCGCCAGGATTTCAAAGCGACGACGACTCGTTCTCATCCAAAGATGATCAATGGGGCCTAGATCACGGAACATGGTCTGTGCTGCGCCATATGTATCCTGAAGCCGATATTCCTGTGACGCAACTCAGCCTGAGTGGTCACCTCAATCACAAAGAGCACTGCAAAGTTGGTGAACTCTTAGGCAAATGGCGCCAACAAGAAATTCTTATTTTAGGAAGTGGTAACATCACTCATAATTTGCGTGATCTTGACTTCAGTCCGCGTGCACGTCCTCGCGATTGGGCGGTAGAATTCGATGAACGTACTCGAGAGGCTTTGATTAAGAGAGATTTTGCTTGGCTATGGAGCGAACGTCCCCAATATAAAAAGTTATGGGAGACGGCCCATCCTACCCTCGAACATTATATGCCGCTGATGTATGCCGTAGGTGCGAGTACCGAAGATGATAAAATTAGTTTTCCCTTTAACGAAATTCAGGGCGCAAGTCTCGCGATGAGATCCGTTCTGTATAATTAACATAGGAGTTTTTATGAAATTGTTCGCCACTGCTTTACTTGCTCTCTCTCTCAATGCCGTTGCTGCTGTTGATCTCGCGAAAAGCGAATTCAAATGGACCGGCACAAAAATCACAGGTTCACACTACGGTACAGTTCCGTTGAAGAGCGGCTCATTGGTTGTTGAAAAAGACGTCATCAAAGGCGGCGAGTTCGTGATCGACTTGACTGGTTTGAATGTGGGCGATTTGACGGGTGAGTACAAAGGCAAACTCGAAGGTCACTTGAAGAGCGGTGATTTCTTCAACGTAGAAAAGCACCCGACTGCTTCTTTGAAAGTGAAGAGCGTTAAAGGCTCAACAGTAATTGCTGATTTGACCATCAAAGGCAAAACGAATCCTGTGACTTTCGATGTCAAAAAAGACGGCACAACTTACTCAGGTAAATTGGTGTTCGACCGCACAAAATTCGACATGATCTACAACTCAGGTAACTTCTTCAAAGACTTGGGTGATAAAGCCATCAATAACGATGTGACTTTGGATTTCAAAGTCGTCCAGAACTAAGCTTTTCAGTGTTCACGGATTTGGGTATTTTATCAGAATGACAAAATACTCTGACGCGTTCATTCGCGAGATGCCCAAATCCGATCTTCACTTGCATCTTGATGGCTCACTGCGCATTCCTACCCTTATCGACATGGCAAAAAAAGCCAAGCTCGATCTTCCCTCATTTACTGAACAAGGCCTGCGCGAACTCGTCTTCAAAGACAGCTACGCCAACTTAGGCGAATACCTTCACGGCTTCCAGTACACCTGCACACTCATGCGCAACCTCGAGAACATCGAACAGATTTCTTACGAGCTCGCTATCGATAATCAAAACGAAGGCGTGAACTATATCGAGCCACGTTTTGCTCCTCAGCTCTTGATGGACAACGAGCTTGGGTTGACCATGGAAAATGTATTGCTCGCCACCTGCAAAGGTTTTGAGCGAGCCAAAAAAGAATATAACTCACGCCCTGATGTCGTGAATGGCGATAAGCCAGAATTTCATTACGGCATCATCCTTTGTGCCATGAGAAAGTTCGGCCCTAAAGGCTACTCACCTTTCTACACTCGCTTCTTCAAGATGATGGAATTCTCCAAGGAGATGGAAGTCATCACTGAAGCCGCCCTCCAGCTGGTGAAAGCCGCTGTGAAAATTCGCGACGAACATGCTCTTCCTATCGTCGGTATTGATCTCGCGGGTCAAGAAGACGGCTACCCACCCGGTAAGTTCCGCGAAGTCTACGCCTACGCTCACAAACACTTCATGCACAAAACAGTGCATGCCGGTGAAGCCTACGGTGCCGAGAGTGTGTTTCAGGCCATCACCGATTGCTACGCCGATCGCATTGGGCACGGTTACTATCTCTTCGACACTGACAAAATCGTGGATACGAACATCACCGACAAAAAAAAGTATGTGACGGATCTCGCCAGTTACATCGCTGATAAGCGCGTGATGATTGAAGTTTGTCTCACATCAAACTTACAGACCAACCCGAGCTTAAAAGATATCAAGAACCATCCGTTCAAACACATGCTCGACAACCGCATGGCGCTCACCATCTGCACAGATAACCGTCTTGTGTCGAACACGACCGTTTCAAACGAGTACCGTCTGGCCGTGGATAATTTTGAGATGCCCATGAAGCGCCTTAAAGACATCGTCGCCTACGGCTTCAAGAAAAGCTTCTTCCCTGGTAACTATGTCGGCAAACGAGACTACGCCAAAAAATGCATGCAATACTTTGACCGTGTGGCATTGAAACACAACGTCACAGGATGAAGAGCACCGACGTCACACACGAGATGATAAGAAAGTACGTCGTGAAACTCGAGAAGTTCGCTGACCGCATCTGGTATGCGCCACTCATCGGTTTGCTGGGCGCGCTGGATAATTTCCTACTCGTCATTCCGAACGACGGCATTCTCGTCGCTAGTTGCATGCTCATCCCTAAGCGCTGGGCGCTTTTTGGACTCACTGTCGCTATCGGTTCAACCGTCGGTGCCGTGGCCTTAAGCTACATGGCCGACTCTCACGGACTCCCGTGGGTTCAGGAGTATTTCCCGGCCATCGAAACCTCGAGCGTGTGGAAATGGACGGAGAACTTTTTTGAGCAGTATGGATTGATCGTTGTGTTTGCTGTGAGTGCAAGCCCGCTCATGCAGCAACCGGTGATCATTCTTTCTGCGTTATCCGACAATACGCTTCCAGAAATCGCAGCGGTGCTTTTCGCCGGCCGTTTTATTAAGTTTATGCTGATGGCCTACGTCGGCTCGCACTCTCCCAAGCTTCTTAAAAAAATCTGGGGCATGAAAGACGAGCTGAAAGATGCGGGCGTCAAAATCGACTGATCGACATAGCGCCCGCCGTCTTCGTTACGAAATCGAAACGATCTTCCAGATGATGCAAACCGTGACGGCCCAACCAGTGAGGAAGGTGACCGTGCGTCCGAACGGTACGTTCACAATGTACAGCACGTAGTGCGCAAGCCGGGCGAAGAAGTAGATCTGCAGCAGGAGCAGGATGCTCTGGCTTTCCGCTGGAGCGATCACCCAAAAACCGATCACGGCTGGTGCGAAGAGCGCCAGATTCTCGATCGCATTGGCATGCGCCTTCTTTGCTCTCTGTGCCCAGATTGGAAGCGCCGGCACTTTCTCATCGTAGGTGAGAGTCTTCAGGATTCCCCACGTGAAGAACGCGCTCAAGATGTAGGGCATCCACATGAGTGCTGTGACCAATAAGATGAGACCAAACCAAAAATATTCCTGAGGCATAAATTCTCCTTAGACGGTTTTTCGACGGAACGATTTTTCTGCAAGTATTCTATCAGTAATCTTCAACTCTTTAATTGTCCTAGGCCCTTTCTCTGGCACGAGATCAACCTTCGTGAGTTTCCCAAGGCGCGAGACAATCAATTCGTAAGGCTGATCATTCTTCAGCATCTGGCCCCACTTATCGACATCTTCTTTCAAGACACGCAAACCATTCATGGCGAGAATTTCATCACCGGCATTCAATCCTGATTTTGCCGCTGGTGAATCCATGATCACTCCACGGCATATCACACGATCGCCTGCGAAGTCCCACTCGCCGCCAATCCACACCGGCGCGCCTTCTTGCCAGACGATCTCGCAGCCCAACGTTTTGAACGTGGTCTCGAAATCAATTTCCTGCGTGGTCTCCACCATACGCTGGAAGTCCGCGAGGATATCATCTCCACCGAGCTCTTTCACCATGGCGTAGACTTGTTCTTTTACCACACCAGTATCGGGGCGCTTTTTGTAGTCCAGCCACAACAAGCGCAGGAGATCATCAATGCCTTTGCCCTTCGCTTGAAGTTGCGCATGAAGCACGTTAAACACCAATCCACCTTTGAGGTAGTACGAAATGCTTGAGAGTTTAGAGTTTTCATCCGGACGATAAAGTTTAATCCACGCATTGAAAGAACTGTCTTCCAGCGAATGGAACTTCCGTCCTGCGGTGCCGTAGTAGGCCTCGAGATTGCCTTTCACAAAATCCAAGTACTCTTCCAGAGTCGAGATGCCCGCGCGATAGACAAACAAGTCATCCATGAAACTGGTAAGACCTTCCGCCAGCCACAGCATCGTTGTGTAGCCTTCGTTCCGGTAATCAAACGGACCGAGAGCTTTCGGACGAATGCGCTTCACGTTCCAGGCATGGAAATACTCATGGGCGGTGAGACTCATAAACGTGAGGTAGTCTTTGCGCATGCCCAAACGGCGGCCATCAAAATGCAAAGCGGTTGAATTCAAGTGCTCAAGCCCGCCGTAAAGTTTCGGCGCGAAGTGCGTGATGAACTGATAATGCGTGAAAGGAATCTCGCCCATGTTGTGCGCGACTTCCGTCACCGCCTTCTGCATGTCGGCCTTGAGATTATTGCCGTGAGGATAAACCTCACCGTAGAACGCCAAGGCATGTGGAATGCCATCCACCATGAAACCATCCGTCTCCTGGCAGCCAATCTCTACTGGGTGATCAATCAAAGTGTCGTAGTCAGAAGCGGTGTAGATAAATTTTTCACGTGGACCAGGCACTTCATCCATAGAAGTTGATAGCTTGGACCAAAGCGGTGGGAAGCGGAATTCGATGGTGGGATTTTTCTCTCCACCGATGATGCCCATCAAATAACTCGGGCCATGCAAGAACGCATGAGTGTTATCCACATGTGAAGTGCGCACGGTGAGTTCGTGCAGATAGATCTCATAACTAAAGCTCACGCCAGCGAGATCTTTTTTGAGTTCTGATTTTTTCCAATCAATCAGCCAGGTGCCCTTAGCGGTTTGTTCGCACCACAGGACCTCCCCATTTTCTTGAGTGGCGCGCACCCAGCGCACATGGCGCGAATACTCTCGCATGAGATATGAGCCTGGGCTCCAAGAGGGAAGAAACACCTCTAGGGTCGACGTGCTCGTCGGTTTTTGCGTAGTTAGGGTGACTTTCACTAAGTGAAGTTGAGGATCGTTGATTTCCACCAGGTAGCTGACTTTCATGTCCTACTCTCCTATACTGGGGCCTATGTTAACCCCGCAAGATATCCAACTCGAACTCACTGAGAATGCTCTGCGGCAGATTCAATTGATCCAGCAGCACGATTATACGCTGGAGGGTCTACATTTCCGAATCAAAATTGGCGGTAAAGGCTGTGGTGGATTTACCTACGAGACAGGCTTTTCGGCCCCTTTGCCCGATGATTTGGTCTTAACGGTGCAGGGCACCACTATTTTTATGGACCCGTTCACGGCCCACTACACGCAGAAGGGCCAGCTCGACTACAAAATCGAAAAAGACGAAGAAGGCTTCGTGGTGGAGAACTTCGCCGGCGATCGCTACAAGGGCAAGTTCTTTAAAGACGAAACGATGGTTCCGAAGTGGGAGACAAAATGAGAGAAGTGGATTTGGATTATCGTTACCTACGTGCCTTCATCGTGACCGCCCGTCATCTGAACTTCTCCCGCGCTGCTGATGAGTTGAACATCGCGCAAAGTGCCGTCAGTCGCCAGATTAAGCTCCTCGAGGAAGGCGTGGGCCAACAGCTTATCATCCGTTCTTCCAAAAAAGTTATTCTCACAGAGAAAGGCCAATCACTTTTGAGCCTCCTCGAAAAATTTGAAAAAGACATCGCCAACGTTTTCCTGGGCCAGGTCAACCGTACTTTGCGCGTAGGTATTCTCCACGGACTTCTCGAGAACTGGTTCAACGACGTCATCACGGATTACTGCAAAAATAAAAATCTCTCGATCATCGTTGAAGTTCAAGCGATGGAAAAACTCAAAGAGAAGCTCTTGAACGGTAATTACGATCTTGTGTTCTCAACTGAAAATATTCAAAACGAACTCGTCAGTTCATTGCGTTTGTTCGATGAGAAAATGGTCTTGATCTCAAAAGCCGAGATTAATCCGAAAGACGCCTCGGAATATCCGTGGGTCATGTACAACGAGAACGACAATCTCATGCACCTCTACAAGAAACACTCACGTCAGATCATTGCCGTGAATTCCATCACGGCCGTCGTGAGTCTCGTCAAGAAAGGCGTGGGCATTGCGATCATTCCTGATCATTTGCTTAAGCCCGGCGACAATGTAAAGACCTATGACTTGAAAGGGCTCCCGAAGGCCGGCGTCTTCATCAGCACACTGAACTTCCAAGTCCTACCTGAGCCTCTTAAGGGACTGGTTGAACTTATTAAGAAGAAAGCGCTGAATTAGTTACTTGCAGCTAAAGCGACCCGCCTGAATCTTGCCGTTCTCACAAAGTGTGAACACTTGCAGTTGAGTCTTTCCATCATCAGGAATTGAATAAAGTCTTTCCAGCGTTTTTCCACGCATGACTGAGCGCTGATGCTTTACCGGCCAACGTACCTTCACGCCATAAACTTTTGTAATAGCATCCGCACCGAAGTGCACACCCGGAGGCAGCTGCGAAGGAATTCCACCCTGACTTAACTCATTCCAGCGTCGCTGAATGGTGCGCTTCCCGTCCCGCTCGACGTACAACATCAGCATGGCCCCAAGGCCTTGCTGATTAGCGCCCTCACCTTCAAGGTGAAACACGAAGGCGCGCCGGCCCTCAGTAGGAAGATGATTTTCTAAAATGTAGAGACGATTTTTAATGGCCGCTTTGCGAATATTGAATTGGCCCGTCAAAATGTCGAGCTTTCCGTCGTTGTTAAAATCCGCCACCACTGTTCCAGTAGGATTGACGACATCGACGCCCCACTGATGCCCGACGTTCACAAAAGCGCGCGTCTCATCCTGCGCGAAAAGCACTAAACGCGACAGCGGTGGAAAGCCGGAATTGTCCACCACGAGATCTACCAAACCATCCAGGTTCATGTCGGCCCACTGAGCACGCTTATCGCCTTGGTTCCAGTTATCTGCCACCGAGTCCGACATGTATTCCGTACGAAGAAACGCCGGAGGATAAGTCAGTTTGCTGCCGCTAAGCACACTCGAGCGATCAACAGAAAGATTATCCCAACCATGCGTGAGTTCGCCCAAGAATACGTCCATAATGCCATCGTCGTTATAATCTGCGCAGACAGTACTGAAGGTGCGCCCGCCGCCAGTGGGAACTAAGATGCCTTGCGGATCGGCCGCATAACCTGATTCTCGTCCCACATCCTCAAAGCGACGAGTCTCGTTACGCGCACGGTTCATCCACAACTTGTTGTAGTGTCCGCCAGAAGATGCGGTCAAAATATCGGGCCAACCATCTTGGTCCATATCACAGGTCGAAACACCGTAAGTGGGTTTCGCTTGAGGAGGATAAAGATCCGTTGCCGTTTTAGTTGCTTCGCCAGTGAGCCAATCCGTTTGGTCAACCCAGCCCTCAGGTAAGTTAAGCAACAAACGATCGGCCGTGGGCACCAACCCTTTTTTTATGTCTTGAAACCAGTTGCCGACGAAGAGATCAAGTCGGCCGTCTAAATTGGCGTCAATAACAACCAGCGAGCTGGTGGGTTCTGCTGGGAGCTTAAGGAACTTTTCGTCACGATTGAAGCGTAGCTTGTTGGTTTCATCCCAACGGCCGGTCCAAAGCGAGATCGGAATCTTGCTAAATTCACCCCGTTGATTCAGAACACCGACGGCCACATCAGTGACTCCGTCATTGTTAAAATCTGCAAACAATAAGTAGCTCGCCTGCAGTACTTCAGGGAATGGCGTGTAGTCGGCTTCGATAAATTTTTTAGCTTTTGCGTCAAAGATAAAGAAGCGTGGTTGTGCAAAAAAACTCGGCATGACCACCAGGTCCGCATGGAGGTCGCGGTTGAGATCGACCATGGAAAAGGTGACACCCTCGACACCTTCGAGTCCATAGTCAGCCGTCTTGTCCACGAAACTGTTGGTCGTCTCAACAAGTGTCGGTCCGTAACTCACTGGTTTAACGGCCTCTTTACTCAACGAAGACAGACTCTCCTCTACCTCCGCTTCTGTAGGTATAGGATCGCGCGTGCTCGAGCAAGCCACGAGAGTGAGCAATAGAACCTTAGAAATTAACGATATCAAGTCCGTACCCATCTCTCTCCGCCACGGCCTGTGAAACGATCGGAGTGAGACTGTCATATGTTTCACCCAGGCGCTTGTGGTTTTGAATAAATTTCTGACGTGCATCTCGGCAGATGATCTCCGTCATGGTCATAACATATTTTTTGTCGCTCTCTGAGATCTCCGCATTGCCTAGGATCGACGTGGTCCGTGAAAGCACGGCCAGCATGCCGTAGAGCTCCATGCACATATTGGCGATGCGCATTTGTGCGAGTTCGTTGCCGATGATCTCTTTGCCCATCTTGAAAATGGTGTTTTCTACTGCGATTGAGAAGTCGTTCAGCATGCGGCTGAAATGTTCTGCATGGCCAGAAAGATCCGGGTGTACTTTGGTAAGGGTCTTAGTGCCAATCATTTTGCCCACGCGCTTGCGAGCGAAATCGGCCAACACGCCTACCGACTTGATCGGATCTTGGAGAACTTTTGATACGTCGGCCGCTTTGCCGAGTTCTTTGAGTTGATCAGAAGGTCCCTTGATGCCTGAAAGCGCCAAAAAAATACGCAAGATTTCATTCGTGCCCTCAAAAATCAAATTAATACGAGCGTCGCGCATGATGCGTTCATAAGGATACTCGCGCATGTAACCGTTACCCGCTGCAACCTGCATCGCCTTGTCCACGGTGTCCCAAAGCTTTTCCGAGCAGTAAACCTTACAGACCGCCGACTCCATAGAGTAGTCGCTCATGCCCTGGTTCATTTTTCCTGTCGACATGTAGACGACGGATTCAGAGGCGTAGATCGCGCACGCCATGGATGTAATTTTCTCTTGGATCAAACCGAAGTTAATGATGTAGTCGCCGAACTGTTTACGCGCCTTGGCCTGCGCCACGGCCACTTTAAGAATGTACTTCATGCCGCCCACCGAGCCCGAGCCCAATGAAAGTCGACCCGAGTTTAACACATTCATAGCTATCTTGAAGCCTTTGCCCGGCTCACCAATCATGTTGCTCGCTGGGACAACGACGTTATCAAAATACACAGCGCGGGTTTCTGAACCGCGGATTCCCATTTTGTCTTCTTTCTCGCCGAAAGAAACACCTGCCATGTCTTTTTCCACGATGAAGCAGCTGATCTTCTCGACTTTCTTGCCACTATCGTCATGCTCGGTCTTAGCAAAGACGCTGTAGAAGCCGGCGAGACCGGCGTTGGTGATCCAAAGTTTTTGGCCGTTGATGGTGTAGGTTCCATCCGCATTTTTCACGGCCTTGGTTTTAATCGAGTAGGCGTCTGAGCCAGAGCCCGGTTCTGTGAGACAAAACGAGGCGAACACTTCGCCGCTCGCAAGGCGTGGGAGCCATTTCTTTTTTTGTTCGTCGTTGCCTTCATTGACAAGCGCCTTGTACCCGATGGATTGGTGAGCGCCCAGAGTCGTGGCGATAGCACCGTCGATGCCCGTGATCTCAGAAAAAACTCGTGCGTAGAGTGTATAATCTAAACCCAGTCCACCGTACTCCTCGCTCACGCCAAGACCACATAGACCCAAGGCAGCGAGACCATCGAGCACATTTTTTGGAATCGCACCGTCACGGTCGATTTTCTCCGACTTAATATTCTCTTGAGCAAAACGCTCAACTGCATTAATCATCTCCTTGGCCATTTCCACTTGAGGATCTGTCAGATGAGGAAAGGGAAAGACGTCTTCTTCGTGGATTTCACCGAAAAACATGCCTTTTACGATTGAAGGGATTTCTTTTTGCTGATCGCAGGCCATGACTCAGTCCTTGTTTACAGTGAGAAAATCGTTCCAATTATAGAACGCGACTTGTAGCAGCGACTACCTCGCTCTCGAGATTTTTTTACATCAATCTCCGACTCATTCTCTCCGGATTGTGCGGGCGACCATATTCCCTTGCGCCCCTTGTTGAAAATAGGTGACAATAAATCGATGCTAAATAAATTCAAAGACTTCGTCGGTAAACTTCGTGACAAGTTCCGTAAATCACCACGTGAAGATGTGGTGTATCCGGATAGTGCGAACGACATCGAAATCTCGGATAAGAGGCTTTCGTCTCCCGATGTCTCTGCGCCCAATTTGAAACTTTCAAAGCTCAATCGCTTCACTCCTTATTCGCACAAAATCAGAATGGCGATCGTGCCGTTGTGGCAAAAATTTCGCCACTCTTTCAGTCGCAGTATGGCGCGTTCGGAAGTTGGACAGAAATTACAAAAAATTGATTGGGGAGCTTTGGCCGATAAGCTTCTTGCACGCGACTCACTCACAGGTCATCATCGAGTTTTCTTAGCGGCGTTTCTCCTCGTATGTACGTACTCACTTGGTAAAATTTCTGCGCTGGTTTTGCGCGGCCGCCCTACGTTCGCTCCCATCGTTTCTTCGTCCCCGTCAGAGCCGCAAGACGACTTTAATGTGTTTGACCTCAATCAAGTCAAAGTATCTGATCCATTCCGCACAAAAACGGGTCAAGGTCCGAAGCAATTGGCCGACACAAAATGCGAAGACTCAGACTCACGCACGTCCTTGCCGATCAAGCTTTTGAACACCATCGTCTTGCAAGACAGTGTGAAAAGTATCGCCGCGGTTCAGGTTCGTTCTGGTCGTGACTTGAAGCAAGTGCGCGAAGGCGACATCCTCGACGGTATGGCCAAAATCGCACGCATCGCACGCCTCGAAATGATCATTAAGAATTTACAGACCGGTGCCTGTGAGTCTGTGGCCAACGAAAAGATGCGCGACGAACGCCAGCAGATCAGCATCATGACTCCTTCTCAAGCGACCGCTTTCAAGCAACAGCAGAAGATGAAAGGCATTGAGAATCAAGGTAACAAGTACGTCATCGCTAAAGACCTGTTGGATGAAAAACTGAAAGATATTTCTCTTGTACTCACTCAGGCCAAGGCCATCAAGATTCAGCAACCGGATGGCACACTGGCCTTCAAAATCACCGAGATTGACCCAGGTGGAATTTTCTCATTCTTGGGAATTCAAAACGACGACATCATCACCTCGATCAATGGCAAACCTATCTCTGACTTGAACGAAGTCATGGCCCTGTTCGGTAAAATTAAAAACGTAGACCAACTCCAGCTGGGTGTTCGCCGGGATGGCGAGGAAACTCAGATGGATTACCAAATGAAGAAATAAGCGCTTCCAAGGATTAGGAACATGCAATTATCACGTCTTGGTTTTATGGCTCCTGCGACACTACTCGCCCTCTTGATGGCGGTAGATGCCCAGGCGCAATTTAACAAGTACCGCTCTCGTTCTCGTTTTGCTCCTCCCACCGAAGGAGCTCCAGCCGAAGCAGGCGTGACAGACACTCCGGAAGCGAGCACCCCTCAACCATCTGGTTCAGGCCCCCAGAAACCGATGGATCTTGCCAATCAAGTTGAAACCGACATGATGACGCCGGAAGATGCCGCTATTGTTAATGGCACAGACGGTGATGAAGTCGACGCTGTTCCTTTGGGTGATGATGAAGAGCCAGATACAGAAGACGAGGCCAACGTGAACACGTTCGGCAGTCGTGTTTCTTCTGGGGCCATGAAGCCAGAAGCCCGTGCCAAGGCGAAGTATGTAAATCTCAATCCTGAGACCGCTTTCGGTCCAGAGATTGTTGAGAGCTTCGACTTCCCTGAGACCGACATTATGGATCTCACCAAGCACATGCAAAAACTCACCGGGATCAATTTGATCCTGGATAAAGACGTTAAAGGAAAGGTCAGCATCATCGCTCCTACGCCAATAACTGTGGGTGACGCATGGAAAGCTTACCTCACCGCTTTGAACATGGCGGGGTACACGCTCGTTAAATCAGGCGCGTTTTTCAAAGTCATTAACGCTCGTGATATTCGCTACACTCCGACCAAGATCTACACAGGTAACTACACGCCCGACACAGAAAACTACGTCATGCGCGTGATCGCTCTTAAGAGCGTAAGTGCAGCAGAAATCGCACGTAACTTCCGCCCTTTCATGAGTCGTTACGGCCGCATCATCGACATCAAACAAACTAACACTGTCATCATGGCGGATACTGGTACCAACATTAACCGCTTGGTTAAGATGGTAAAATTCCTCGACGTGCCTGGGCACGAAGAAACACTCCAGATCGTTCGCGTGAAGAACTCATCAGCTCAAGAGATTTCAAAGCTCCTCGACTCCATTCTTAAAGGTGGCAGCGGTGGTGCGGCCGGTGCTCGTCCAGGTGGTGCGGCCACTCAACGTTTTGCTGGTGCCGGTGCGGAGACCACATCAACAGCATCTATCAGCCGAATTATTGCTGAACCTCGTACCAACAGCATCATCGCCATGGCGAACGCAGAAGGTGCGAAACAACTCCGCGACCTCATCTTAAAGCTCGATGTGAAGCTTGTGTCGAGCGGTTCGGGTCGCGTGCATGTGTACTACCTTAACTACGGTGACTCAGAAGAGTTGTCGAAAACTCTCTCGAGCATCGTGACTGGTAACGTGACTCAAGGTGCTGCAGGCGGTGCTGCTCAACCTCGTTTCTCTTCCTCTGGTGGCGTCGCGGACAACGCGATCTTCTCTGCAGAAGTTAAAATTACCTCTGACAAAAACAATAACGCTCTGGTGGTGACGGCCTCTCCAACGGATTGGCTCACACTCAAAGACGTGATCGGTCGTTTGGATATTCCACGAGATCAAGTGTATGTGGAAGGGATGATTCTTGAAGCTAACGTTACTAAAGACAAAGCATTTGGCGTGAACTTCGTAGGTGCTTACGGCCAAGGAGCGGCACAGCGAGCGGGTCTTGGTAGCACAGACTTGTTTAATTTGCTCGGCGGTAATCCAACGAGCATTGGTGGCTTCTTTACTGGTGTGGGCTTCGGCGGCACTCGCGAGATCACGCTTCCAGGTGCGACCACTCCAACAAAAGTTAATAGCGTGAACGCTCTCATCAGGGCCGTCGCCAGCCATAACACAACTAACGTGCTCGCCACTCCACAGATCTTAGCACTCGATAACACCGAAGCAACCTTTGAAGTTGGTGAAACAGTTCCGGTGCGAAACTCGACAGTAGGCACCGGCGGTCAACAGAATTTCAACGTGACCAACCAAGAAGCCAAACTTTCTTTGAAGATCACACCACAGATCAACAAGGTGACACGTTTTGTGAAACTTAAAATCAATCAACGCATTGATGACTTCCAAGCCGTAGACGCTTCCGTCGCGGCAGCCGGTAACGGTGTTCCGACGACGATCCGCTCTGCAGTGACGGAAGTGATGGTGCGTGACCGTGATACGATCGCCATGGGCGGCTTGTTGCGAGACCGTGAAACAGTGACCTTCAGTAAAGTCCCGCTTCTAGGTGATATCCCCGTCCTTGGCTGGCTCTTCAAATCTAAGTCTCGACGCTTAAACAAGGTCAACTTGCTGTTCTTCATGACGCCAAGGATTCTCGCTCCTTATACTAAAACCGCCTCGACAAACACGCTCGATGTCATGGCCAAGCGGGATCAGGGCATGAAAGGGATCTTCGAGGGCGACGACCGCGATCCGGCTGCGAAGAAAATGAAAGAACTGAGGACCAAGGTTGAAGGCCAGCAGAAAGCACCGTTGTACGACGAAGAAGACGCGGCTCTCTATCGTAACCTGAACGACCGCACGCTCGAGGTGGCCCCAGAAGTTGAAGAACTCGATGTGCCTGATTATCAGTCTATCCAAAAAAGTGTTGAGTGAGGTCCCATGGGACTATCTGAAGAGTTACTAGAGAAAGTTGAGAATCAAAAAGAGAAGATCGGCGAGTTGCTGGTTAAGCACACGTCGCTCACTCGCCAACAGCTCGAAGAAGCGCTGGAGCTTCAGCGTGCGGAAGGCGGACTTTTAGGAGAAATTCTTCTTCGCAAGAACTACATCCACCCGCATGACATTATAAAGGTGATCTGCCATCAGATCGACATCCCCTACCTCACTGAGTTGAAGGTCGATGATATCGATCCGAACATCGTGAAAGATCTTTCGATCAACTACGCCAAGCACCACGAGGTGCTGCCGATTCTTGAGACCGACTACACCATCACTGTGGCCCTCTCGAATCCGTTTAACTTCAATGCTGTAAACGACC
>JAKFUR010000105.1 GCA_021732585.1 Bacteriovoracaceae bacterium | reverse complement strand
AATATCCTCTTTATGTCACAAGTCTTGGCGGCGGTGTTGTTTGAGGTCCTACTTGTGCGTCAAAAACGGGACACACTGGTGCCTCGCCGCCTGTTTCAGTCGCTGGGGGCCTTTGCCGTGGCGGCGCTCATGTGGATCCTCGATGTTAAAAAAATTCTATGCTGGCCCGATGTTCATTACTTTTCTGGCCATGCGATGTGGCACCTCTTCTGCGCCCTCGCCTTGTGGTTCATCTACCGCGCGTACTCCGAACGAGCCGTTTGAAGCCTCAAACAACTTTGCGCTGCATTGTTGTTAGACAAGACGGCTTTTCCCCTGACAACTGCTTGAAGTTGCGCGAAAATAAACCGAATTCCATCTAAGTTAATTCTCGGGAGATAAACCGCTATGAGCTCAGCCGTCTCACGCTATTTCACGTCTTCCATTGGCCGAAAACAGTTGATCGCTTTGACTGGTCTCGGACTCTGCGGATTCTTAGTCGCCCACTTGTTGGGAAACTTCACACTCTTCATCGGTTCCGACGCCTTTAACATCTACGCGCACAAGCTGATGTCGTTAGGCCCCTTGGTTTACATTGCGGAAGCGGGCCTTGCGGCTATGTTTGCTTTGCACTTAGGTTTGGCGATCAAGATGACCATTGAAAACAAAACGGCGCGCGGCCAAAAGTACTACATGAAAACGCGCACCGGTCGTGGTGAAACTCTTATGAGCGCCACCATGCCTTATACGGGTTTGATTCTTTTCGTTTTCCTCATCCTTCACATCCTGCAATTCAAATTTGGTCCGGTTTACAACACGGAAGTCGACGGCGTCTTCATGCGCGACCTCTACCGCACGGTGGTTGAGTACTTCCAAAGCCCACTCAACACCGCTTGGTACGTGATCGCCATGGCAGCCGCGGCCATGCACACTGCACACGGCTTCCAAAGCGCATTTCAGACTTTCGGTTTTAACCACGGTACCTGGACTCCAAAACTTAAGATCCTCGGCATCGCCTATGCGGTGTTTGTCGCTGGTGGATTCGCAGCTGTTTCAATCTTCTTGCATGTGAAGGGAGCGTAAGATGACCTCTTCAAAACTCGATAGCAAAGTTCCTTCCGGCGATCTCTACGCGAAGTGGGACAAGCACAAGTTCGAATCAAAACTCGTAAACCCAGCGAACAAACGAAAATTCACCGTGATAGTGGTCGGTACCGGCTTGGCCGGCGGCTCAGCGGCTGCCACACTCGCTGAACTTGGCTACAACGTTCACGCCTTCTGCATTCAAGATACCCCACGCCGTGCTCACTCGATCGCTGCTCAAGGTGGTATCAACGCTGCTAAAAACTACCAGAACGACGGCGACTCAATTAAGCGTCTCTTCTACGACACGATCAAAGGTGGCGATTACCGCGCTCGCGAGGCTAACGTTTATCGACTCGCACAAGTGTCAAACAACATCATCGATCAGATGGTGGCACAAGGTGTTCCATTCGCTCGTGAGTACGGCGGTTACTTGGACAACCGCTCATTTGGTGGATCACAAGTTTCACGGACGTTCTATGCTCGCGGTCAAACCGGCCAGCAGCTTCTCTTGGGTGCTTACTCCGGCATGATGAAGATGGTGAACAAGGGCAAGATCAAGATGTTCACTCGTCGCGAGATGATGGACCTTGTTGTAGTCAATAACCAAGCGCGCGGGATCATCGTGCGTAACCATGTTACCGGCGAACTCGAACGCCACGTCGCTGATGCGGTTCTTCTGTGCACCGGCGGCTATGGTAACGTGTTCTTCTTGTCCACGAACGCCATGGCCTCTAACGTGACCGCTGCTTGGCGCTCACACAAGCGTGGCGCTTATATGGCGAACCCATGCTTCACACAGATTCACCCGACCTGTATTCCAGTTCACGGTGACTACCAATCAAAATTGACTCTCATGTCAGAGTCTTTGCGAAATGATGGCCGCGTATGGGTGCCAAAGAAACAAGGTGAAACCCGCAAGCCAGAAGACATACCTGATGAAGATCGCGACTACTACCTCGAGCGCGTGTACCCCTCTTTCGGTAACCTCGCTCCCCGTGACGTATCGTCTCGCCAAGCGAAGTACCGCTGCGACGAAGGTCTGGGCGTAGGTTCAACTAAGAAAGCTGTTTACCTGGATTTTCGTGATGCGATTAAGCGTGATGGCGCAGGAACGATCGCTGGTAAATACGGCAACCTTTTCGAAATGTACGAACGTATCGTCGGAGAAGATCCTTACAAAACTCCGATGATGATCTACCCCGCGGTTCACTACACCATGGGCGGCCTGTGGGTTGATTACAATTTACAATCAACCATTCCAGGACTTCACGTCTTAGGTGAAGCGAACTTCTCTGATCACGGCGCGAACCGCTTAGGTGCTTCGGCCCTCATGCAAGGTCTCGCCGATGGTTACTTTGTTATCCCGTACACACTGGGTAACTACCTCGCTTCTAACAAGATCGATAAAATCACTACGGATCACGACGCCTTCAAAGAAGCTGAGACGCGTGTGCGCATGGCGGACAACAAACTCTTGGGCCTTAAAGGCAAACGTTCCGTTGATGATTTCCACAAGGCCTTGGGCCATATCATGTGGGAAGAAGTCGGCATGGCACGCAAAGAAGCGGGCCTCAAAAAAGCCATCACCGGTATTCGCAAACTCAAAGAAGAATTCTGGCAGGATGTTAACGTTCCTGGCGGCGAGAATGAGTACAACTTCGAGCTACATAAAGCGGGCCGCGTAGCGGACTTCTTAGAACTTGGCGAACTCATGGCGCTCGATGCGCTTGAGCGTAATGAATCATGTGGCGGTCACTTCCGTGAGGAATACCAAACGCCAGATGGTGAAGCTGCTCGTGACGATGAAAAATACTGTCACGTAGCCGCTTGGGAATGGAGTGGCGAAAAAGCTGCGCCGATCCGTCACGTCGAAGAGTTGAAGTTCGAGAACGTTCAACTCGCAACCCGTTCGTACAAGTAAGGAGCCGATATGAGTGATGCAACAGCGAACATGACCATCTATCTCAAAGTCTGGCGCCAGGCCTCGGCGGCGGCGGAAGGGAAATTCGTCGACTACAAAGTGGACCACGTGTCTCCGGACATGTCGTTCCTGGAAATGTTTGACGTCTTGAACGACCAGCTCGTTAAGAAAGGTGAAGCCCCGATCGCTTTTGACCATGATTGCCGCGAAGGGATCTGTGGCATGTGCTCGATGATGATTAACGGTAAAGCTCACGGCGGAGAGAAGGGTACCACGACGTGCCAGCTTCACATGCGTAAATTTAAGAGCGGCGACGCGATTGTGGTTGAGCCATGGCGCGCGAAGGCCTTCCCTCTCGTAAAAGACTTGGTCGTTGATCGTTCGGCGTTTGATAAAATCATCCAGGCCGGCGGTTACACTACGGCACAAACCGGTAACGCTCCGGACGCCAACGCCAATTTGATTCCTAAAACTGTCGCTGATGAAGCCATGGACGCTGCTGCGTGCATCGGTTGCGGCGCTTGTGTAGCCTCCTGCCCGAACGGCTCGGCCATGTTGTTCATGGGTGCGAAGATTTCTCAACTCGCTCTCTTACCACAAGGCCAACCAGAAGCACCTCGTCGCGCTTTGAATATGGTGAAGTCGCACGACGAACTTTTGTTCGGTAACTGCACCAACCATGCTGAGTGTGAAGCCACATGCCCGAAAGAAATTGGCCTGGAGCACATCGCGCGCATGAACCGCGAGTACACCAAAGCCACATTCACTTATCACGAGAAAGTTCGTGGTGGTGACGGAGCCTAACTCTGCGTCTCTATAACGATACAATTGCCGCTTTCCTGGGCCATGCTGAACGCTTGGCCCGGGAAATCCTCTCCGAAGAATGCTGCATCTCCGTCGGTCGCACTCGCTTCACAGTTAATCGCACCACCTGGCCTCTCTCCATCATCTGCTTTGAAGACAATACCCGCTGGGGCTACTTCGACCCGAAGTTTTTCCAGATTGGGTTAAATGCTCGTTTGGCAGGTCAAGTCAGCGATGCGGTTCTACACGATCTCTTGCGCCATGAACTCGCTCATTATCTGGTGCGTGTGTTTCACGGCGAAGCCACAACTCCACACGGCACTGAATACAAAGCCATCTGTCAGCGCTATGGCTGGAGCGAAGAAGTCCAAGCCGCCAGTGGTGATCTACCGTCCATTCAAAAAGTCGGCGATCTGAAAGCCGATGCAGTGATTGAGAAAGTCAAAAAACTTCTCGCGCTGGCCTCATCAAGTAATCCCCATGAATCAGAACTCGCGACACTGAAGGCAAACCAGCTTATTCTGCGCCACCATCTCGATCGCTCGCGTTTACAAGACAAGCGGGAGTTGTGTGTCGTAACAGTCATGAGTGCTCCGAAGAAAAATGCCTTGATGACGGCGATCTATGAAATCCTCACGCACTTTCTTGTGAAGCCTATTCTTTTTTATGGCCGCGCAGAAGTACGCCTAGAAGCGGCGGGTACTCGCGAACGAATTGAGCTCGCTCAGTATGTGGCCGGTTTTCTACAAGTTGAACTTGAGCGTTTGTGGAAACAACAAGGACTCAAAGGTCTGCGCGCCAGGAATTCTTTTTACACCGGTGTAGCACGCGGCTATTCGGAAAAACTTGCGAGTACACGTAACGATCTCACCCCTGAGGAATCGCGTGCGTTGGTGACCATCGAAAAATCCCTCGCAACGGACTTAAAATTCTTCATGGGTGGATTGTCGCAATCTTACTCCGGCCAAGTGCTCGACAGTAGTGCCCACGAGCGCGGTAAAGCCCAAGGCCGCAATCTCAACATTCGCCCCGCTGTGAACTCCGCGGCAGGAAAGATTTTTCAACTTCGCTAAGGACAACCCATGCTTCACTCTCCGACACGCATCAACGCCCAGGCCCGTATGACTTTGATCATCGCTGGCGCCTTTATGTTCTTAGGAGTTCTGCTGGGTGCCTTTGGGGCGCATGGACTCAAAAAAATGGTGGGCCCTGTCCAACTTGAAACCTGGGAAACCGGCGCGCGCTATTTAATGATTCACGCGCTGGCGTTGTTTGCTTTAGGTATCATCTGCATGACCACGGCGATCACCTTAAACTGGCCACGTCGCTTGATAACGGTAGGGACCGTTTTCTTCAGTTTCAACTGCTTCATCTATGTTTTGAGTGGAATCAAGTTCTTCGCAATCATCGTCCCCATCGGCGGAACCCTACTATTGATAGGTTGGGGTTGGTTTCTCTGGGAAATGTGCTTCTTTACCCGTAAATCATTATAAATTATCCTTATCAGCAGCATTCGTTTCATTCATTTCATTAATTTAGCATCCTAAGGCATATTTCGAGCATGCACTTACCAGGAGATGCTATGAAATTCCTCGCTCTCGTATTGATGTCTTTGAGCCTCAACTCTTTTGCCCAACTGCCAGATACGATCGATGATCTCGGCGGAATTGATCTGCGCGTAGATGCGGCATCGACGTCTGTGGTTGACGTCCATTACCCTAACTACCGCATCGGCGGCGGCACACCGGCCCGTCACAAACTTGTTGATTGCTTCATTCTCGACATCCAAGAATCTGATCGTGCACTCACCCTGAGCGATAAACTTAAAGTCGCTAAACTCATTAGAGTAAAAGAAGGCTTCCGTCATAATGGTGTAAGTAGAGGCGAGATGAAAGCCGAAGTAAAAGGGACCAATGTCGTTTTCCGCACAAACGGTCACAGCCTTTATGTGACTTCTTTCAGTGCTCAATCTCGCGATGGCCGTGACCTTAGAAAAGTTGTGGATGAAGCTGTGGGCGAAGTTACTCCAGTAGGCTTGATCTACGTCCGTGGCTGCCGTTTGTAATTTTTCCATGATCTGTTCTGCAGAATCGATTTCCTGATAACCTCTTGGAGTTTTTAACAACCCCACTTCAAGAGGTTTTCTTATGAAAAATTTTTTCGTTATTGCTCTCGCTACACTTTCTTTCTCTGCATTCGCTGACCAGTGCCAATGGATGTCTCCAGTTATGGCAAAACGCGCAGCTATGTTGATCCAAAGCGGATCAGAAATCGCTTCATTGTGCCAGCCATGTGGCGAAGTGATCGCCAACGCGAAAGTGTCTGTTGCAAGAGGTGTTAAAATCGCCAATCCATCAGGCAACTACCGCAGCATCGTAATTGGTCAGAAAGAAGTTGATTTGGCCTACACTTACATCAAAGTCGCGCCAAACAAGTTCGTGAACGTCGCGAAGGTTATCGGCTGCCCAGGTGTGGACGGCGTTTCAGAAATCATCTCTAAGTAATTATTTGAGGCCTGGGCGAAAGCTCAGGCCTTCTCTCTTTAGATCATTTCAAAATGGATGAGATTCTAGGAGCAGAGGATGAAAAGCCTGAAGGCTTGCTGCCTGCAAGTCGAAGGTTTTGAAGACGAAGGCGACGAAGAATATCGCCATTTTCAAATGATCTAGACGTTCTTAGCGTCTACGCCGTACAGCCATTTATGTTGTTGGCCAATCACTCTGAACGGCGCGCCCCAATCTTCATTCAGTCGTGTGACTTCTTGGAAACGCTTCATAGGCATTTTTTCGCCGGGGCTGTAGCACGGTGTAAGCACCCACGGAATCGGATGAGGTCCAATCTTTTCATCGATCTGACGACGGGCCTCATAGGCCGCACCAAAGTCCGCGTTATCCGCAATCACCGCTTTGATCTGGCCCTTGTGACCAAACTCAGTAATGAAGCGCGCGAGCAATTCTGAACTGGTGCGCACACCGGTCGAAGGTGTTTTGAAATCAAAGGAAATATAATCGGCGGCTTTAAAAGCTTCGTCCACAATCCGTGAACCAGCGGCTTCCAAGTTAATCCAATAGCCCTTGAGCTTGAGATCAATCATGAGTTCGATCAATCCTGGGACATGCTGAGGATGAAGCGGATCGCCGCCCGTGATGGACACCCGACGCAATGGCCAGCGGCCCTGGTTAGCGAGTTCATCGACCTTCGCCAACACAGTCTCGAGTTCCATGCTTTTGTTAGTGTCGAAGTCCCAAGTTTCCTTGGAATCACAGTTCATGCACCCAATGGCACACCCTTGGAAGCGGATAAAAACCTGCGGAGATCCTAGCTGGACCCCTTCCCCTTCGGTGGCACGGTAAATGGTGTTAATCAGGAGCGTCGTCATGGGGCCAGAAACTAACACTTCGGCCGGCATCCGTGAACCCGCCCTCTTAGACGTGTAAAGATTACTTTCCTCTCCCAAAAGCGTGCCCTTGAGGGCTAAAATCCCGATATTGAGGAGTTTATCCATGAAAACCGTCGCCCTTGTGCTCGTGCTCGCATTTGCTGCGTCCTGTGAGGACGTGGGTGACCGTGGCGCTAAGGCAACCCCTCGTTTTGAAGCAGCCGAAACCGAAACGGCCAATGCCGTCCGCTCACAACTTTTCCGCATTGCTGGAACCACTGTTTTGTCGGCCCAAGAAGAAACCAAAAACGCCACCGCTTTGCCGGTGGGCTACAATGACATTCCGAATATCATGACTTCAGACGATGGGATTGAAGGCGATGCTGTCGATCAGGCCCCTCGCCCGACGGTAGAATGTGGAACGGGTGTTGACCTCCTCACTCTCGCTCAACGTCTACGTGACTGCGCTAATAAAAATGCTGCACAAGCTGAATGGAAAGGTGTCATCAACGGAACATCTGGCGAAGGAACTTGGAAATTGGTGGCCCGTGCTGCGAGTGAGCAAGAGATTTGGCTGGATGAAACCACTGGTTTCATGTGGAGCCACGTCGTCAGCAGTAGCAGCAACTGGTGCAAAGCCGCCAGTAACAACGAAGGACCCGTCTCTGAAGGCGGCATCAACTGCAGTGAAATTCAAGACAGCGAGCCGAAGTGCGACGGAAAATCTTTTCTCGGAATCCCGGCATCACAAATTGCTTGGCGTCTTCCGACCCGTAACGACTTTTTGCAAGCTGACTTGAACGGCGCACGCTTTGTACTTCCGAAAGTTAAAACTCAAGTCTGGACAGCTACCGTGAGCAGCACTAACCGCGACAATGCCTGGAGCATAGTTCCAGAGACAGGTCTGCTTTTAGCCCAGCCTCGCTCGGCAACCTTAGGCGTACGCTGCTTGGGCCGCCGCCTCAAGTGAGCCTAGATCTCAAACTTGTTCATGCTGAAATCCTGGCCGCCCATCACGCTGGCGGCCGAGGTCTGAGACGCTTTAGTCCGCAAGAAGTCGAAGCACTCAACCTCTCTTTAAAAAATTCAGCCGAACAGCATCTCGCCATCATGCTAGCGGCCCACAGTTCACACTCTGAGCGTGATCTCGAAGGTACGTTGCAGAACCTCATGACAAGTAAGCTTTCGACGGAAGATTTGGTGTGGCTGCTCAATGCCGTCCGTCGACATATCATCCAAGGCCGCTTCAAAGAAGGCGAACGCCTGACGCATGAGTTTCTTGAAGCTCTGAAGGCCCTCCTTCACCATTCCGACGGACAAGTCGTCGAGTGGACCTTGCGTACAGTGGAAGAGTGTGGCGCTCAAGGAATTGTGTTTCGTGCAGAATTGGCTAAAATAAGACCAAGGCCCTGGTCTTTGTGGCGCGCTCAAAGTCGTACCATTTTAGAACTCGTGACCTACCTTGAGAGGAGATGGGCCGCGCGTGAAAAATCCGTCTGACGAGCAAGTAAGAGAAACACTACGCCAACTGCAGCAGCAGGCAGGTCAACCGTTGTGGGAAACCGATCGCGCCGAGGATTTCCAAGTTCAGTTCCGTCTCGATGAGAAAATCTCACCGGCCAAATTTAAGTCAGATCCACTCATTCCTGGCGGCTATCTCGCTAATTCCCTCACTCTTCGCGCCATGCGCCCCACACTCTTTGTGGCCGGCTCGAGTGTGGACGAGCTGCAGACTCTGCATCACTGCGCTTGCGGCGAAGCGTGGGACGCGCAGTTTTGGAAGATGTGCCCTTTCTGTGGTCGTGACTAGCTCACCGACTTGCCGATCAATGTCATTTGGCCGACAATTTAAACATGCTGTTGACGCAAAAATTCCACTCACTCCAGGAAATCGATACGGAATTTATTCCTGCGCTTGAAACTCTCATGAGCGATCATTGGGTGGACTTCGCGGCGTGGAAAGAAGCCGAAACCAAGTGCCCTGCCGATGAAACTTTTTGTTACTGGCTATTTTTCGGGCCGACACAAAACACCCCCGTCGGCATCGCGCAGGTCTCCTACAAAAAAATTGATACCCAGACCTGCCTGCCGTGGTGGAAAAAAGTCACAGGCTTCTTTGATAAGTCCCTCGCGCATTGGAAGCTTGCACGCTGGCAACTCGCCAATGGCAGTGACGGTCCTGCGCTTTTTGATGCACGCTTAGCACGCTCGGGCCGGGAAAAACTCTCCGAGCTCATCAAAGAAATCGAACTGCGCGAAGATATCATGGCGATGACCGTTCTCTATTTAGAAGGAACTCCTTCACATCGTCCGCAATGGAAAGAGATTCATCACCAGGCGCAGACACAGTGGGGTGTTCTTAAACCCTGGGTGCGGGAGCATAGAGCGTATCAAGACTATCTCGCGGCTCTTCCATCAGAGGAAGCGAAGAAGATTCAGCAAAGCTGGAAGAAGCTCCATCGTGACAGTGCTGTCGTTTTGGGCGACTTCCCTACCCTCGAAGGGCGACGTGAACTCCTCGAGCAATGCCCTGATTTAGACGAGGGGCTCATTGCGGGTTTCCCAGGAGGACTTCTCACCTTCCAAAAAGACGGTAAGCTGCTGGGCTTTGTTCATTACCGTATTGGACAGAACGGTGCACTTTTTGTGGAACCAGTTCCACACGAGCCACAAGGCGAAGAGCTTGTATCTGATCAGCACTACGTGCAGTATGCCTTGCTCAAGTCTCACGAGATGGAACACATCCGTAAGGTGATTGTAGTTCGCCAGGGCGAGCTGTTTCGTTTGCAAGATGATACCGAAGCGAGCTTCTTTCGCGAGCAAGGCTTTGTCATCGCACAGATCAACGAGCACGACTGGTCGCGCTCTCCCTTCATTCAATGAAAACTGAAAAGCAGATGATCGAAGACGTGGTCACGGCGTTTTACGCTAAGGCCCGCGAAGATATTCTTATCGGATATCACTTTAAGCGCATCGCTGATTTTGATGCCCACTTGCCGCGCATCTTTGCTTTCTGGGAGCTTCAGCTCTTGGGAAAAACCGATCGCATGCTGGGTGAGCCGCTGGATGCTATTCGTGCTCATATTCCGCTGAACATTCATACCGGCGAGGTGAACCGCTGGGTGAAGCTCTTTGCCGAGACGCTAAAAGAGTCGCAGGCAAGCGTTGAACTTAAGGAACGCTGGCCTTCGAAGCTGGAGCACTTTCAGCAGGTGTTTCTGCGAAGCCCTCTTTTGTTTTCTTCTGCGGATTAAAACTCTTCGCTTTCAAATGCTCCGCCGCCCAACGCTCTAAGAGCGGCTCGCCATCCACATCATCAAGCAGCCAATTGCGCGAAGTCCAGGCATAGATCTTTTTAGCGGCCGTCTCTGCGTGCGCCGGCGTTTCAAACTCAACAGCGATGAAGTTCAGACCCCGCGTGCGAAAGCGGTGGGCCGACAAACAACCTTCTCCGTAATCTGCACAAGGAACCGCATCGTTGATATCTCGCGCCAACACCACATCAATCTTGTCTGTACCTTCCGCGGGTGCCAAGTTCACCAGCTCCTCTTTGAGATAGGTGGGCTCTTTTTCTTTGCTACAGCCCACAGTTACAACAACAAGAAATCCGAGGGCATAACTTTTAAGATTTTTCATACTTTCATTCTAAATCAATAATTTTGCCGTCACAACCTTGGGGGATTACAATGTCTTACTATGAGAAAAATCCTTCCAATCTTAGGCCCTAATGACAGTCAGCCCATCGCACATATTGAGCTTATGGCCGCGCAAGAGATTGAGCCGTTATGTTCACAGCTCCCTGAATCTCAGCGTCGTTTTCAAAGTGTGACCGCCAAGACCCGCGCCGACTGGTTGTGCGCCGTCGCTCAAAGGATTAAAGCCGAGGCCGAGACTCTGGCCCTTCTGATTGCCACCGAAGGCGGTAAGCCTCTTAAAGACGCGCGTGTTGAAGTCACTCGCGCAGCGCAGACCTTCGAGCTTTGTGCTCAAGAGACGCTTCTCATGGCCAACGAATCGGCCAGGACAACCCTTCAAGGCAAACAGCTTTATACTTTTCGCGAACCCATCGGTCCCGTGTTAGCACTTTCGGCTTTCAACCATCCTTTGAACCTCCTCGCCCATCAAGTAGGCAGTGCCCTTGCTGCCGGATGCGTGGTGGTCTTCAAGCCCTCACAGAGCACGCCGTTGTGTGGTGAATGGCTCATGAAGACATTAAAAGAGATCGGTGTACCTCAGGACTTCGTGATGATTTGTCATGCAGCCGTTCCTGAGATCCAAGCACTTGTCGCCCGCCCTGAATTTCAATTCGTGTCCTTCATTGGTTCTGCCAAAGTGGGCTGGGAGCTGCGCACACGTCTGGCACCTGGAACACGTCTAGCGCTGGAGCATGGTGGGCAGGCGCCTGCGATCGTGTGGGATGATGCTGATCTCTCTCAAGCCATCACTGCACTTCTTAGAGGCGCGTTCTATCATGCGGGACAAGTTTGCATCTCGACGCAAAAAATTTATGTGCATGAAAATATTTGGCAGAAATTCTGCGCTGAATTCGTCGATGGAGCCAAGAAGCTGGTGGTCGGTGACGCCCGTGACGAGGAAACAGATATCGGTCCTTTGATTCGCCCGACAGAAAAAACTCGTCTTCAGCAATGGATTCAAGAAGCGCGCGATCTCGGTGCAAAAATCATTCTCGAAGACACCACGGATCGTGGCCTCCATCACTTGGGCCCCACGCTTCTCACCCAAGTCCCTCACAACGCGAAGATTTGGCGTGAAGAAGCCTTTGGTCCGGTGGTGTGTCTACAACCGTTTATTGAGACGCAAAGCATCTGGCAGGAATTGAGAGAAAACCCGTTTCAGTTTGAGGCCGCCCTTTTCACGCAAAACCCTAAGCGCATTGAAGACGGTATTAAAAACATTTCCGCCATGACCGTGGTGGTGAATGATCATACCGCTTGGCGCGTGGATGCCATGCCCTTTGGTGGTCATCGCCAGTCAGGACTAGGTATGGGCGGAGTTCGTTTCTCAGTTGAAGAGCAAACCCGTCTCAAACAAATTGTTTCTTAGTAAGCCGTCTCTTTCAGCGCCATTTCAAGAGTGGCGTAGCGATAGTGAAAGTGAGCTTCATCATGCAAGCGCTTCGGCATCACACGCTGGCCATCCAACAAGACAGTGCTCATCTCCCCAAAAACAAACTTCATGACAAAGCCCGGTGCTGGAGCAAAAGCCGGGCGCTTCAATACGTTGCCGAGAACTTTTGAGAAGTCTTTATTCTTAGCAGGGTAAGGTGATGTGGCATTGTAGACACCAACAAATTGTTTTTCTTTTACTGCGCGAACATACATCGCCGCGAGATCTTCAACATGGACCCAGCTCATCCACTGATCGCCTGAGCCCACTGGGCCGCCTGCTCCCATCTTGAAGATAGGAAGCATCTTCTTTAATGCACCACCGCCGCGTCCAAGAACAACACCGACACGTAGGATGGCCACACGTACGCCGAAGTCCTTCGCTGCTTCCGCTTCTTTTTCCCAGTCTTTGCAAACGCCGGCTAAGAAATCGTCACCGGCTTTGCCCGTTTCTATGACTTCTTCATCTCCACGTGGTCCATAAATCCCAACCGCAGAAGTTGAGACCAAAGCCTTCACTCCAGCCGCTTTCATTGCAAGAACAAGCTGGCGAGTGCCATCAATGCGTGAGTTGTAGATTCGTTTTTTTTGTCTTTCATCCCAGCGTTTGTCAGCGATGCCTTCGCCAACCAAATTAACGACAGCATCAACGCCTGCAAATGCTTCTGCAGGAGGAGCTTCACTGAGATTTTTCCATTGAAAATATTTGCACTGACTTCCTAGAACCAATGCGGCTCCGGGAATATGACGAGTGAGAACAACCACTTCATCACCGGCCGCTAAAAGCTGGCGAACAATCACACGACCAACAAAACCAGTTGCGCCGGTCATTAGAACTTTCATTAGGGTGTCCTTTCCAATTGTGTTATCTGTTAGACACAGTAACGAAAACTGTCTAAAAACTCAAGAATTCTAGGTACTAACACGTTTAACATGAGTATTAGACAAAACCTAGACAAAACCTTGTCATTGATCAAAATGGCTCCATTTTAAGTAGAGTGTTAAGCAACAAGGAGCTTCTCTTGAAGTACTTTAATATTCAGATGGCCGCACAGATCTCAGGACTCAGTACTCACACTATTCGTGCCTGGGAGAAGCGTTACGGCGCCCTTCACCCTGACCGAACAGACACAGGTCGTCGCCAGTACTCTAACGAGGAAATCGAACGCCTGACTCTTCTCTCTCAACTCACGAACCTCGGGAACTCTATCGGGCAAATCGCTCGTCTTCCTGATCCTGAGCTCAAAGAGATTTATGAAAAACTGACCCACTCGCGTGAATCAGTCATGATGTCTGTTCAGCATAATCCACAACAGGTGCAGATTAACGCCGAGGAAACTCGTCGCAATCTCTTGATGGCACTGGCGGGTTATAAGGTCGACATTATCTCTCACGAACTTAATAAAGCGAAAACGGCCCTGACTCCGGGCGGATTCGCTTTGGATATCTTGGTTCCATTGCTCAAAGAAGTGGAACACCGTCGCCAACTCGGCACTCTGTCTACGGCGCAAATCACTGCTCTCTTCGCTATCATCAAGTTCCACGTTGGTAATATCATCTACGGGCACTATGAGAAGAAAGTGAAGTCGAGCAATAAATTTGCGATCGCCACTCCAGAAGGTGAATTGCATCTCTTGGACATCATGCTGGGTGCTCTTCTGTGCTGCCAGCACCAGATGAACTTCTTTTTCTTGAGTTCAAACTTGCCGGCCCCTTCGATCAGCGAAGCGGTCAATGCCATTGAAACGAACGTTTTGATTCTTGGTGTAAGCCAGCTACAGAATCTCAAGACCCCGTTGCCCGTATTCATTGAGGAGATCCTTGGCCACACTAAAAATCTCTGTGAGGTTTGGGTTGTGGGCATGAACGATCTCACTCGCCAGCTCAGTGGCCATCGTTCGAAGAAAGTGCGTGTGTTCGCGAGTTTCGAAGAACTCGATAAGGCGATGGAGCAGATGGAGTGATTCCAGTTATCGTGATTGGGGCCGGTCTCGCTGGCCTCAATCTCGCACGTGCTCTCAATGCTCCGATTATTGAAAAATCTCGTGGTGTCGGTGGCCGTATGGCCACTCGTCGCATCGATGAAGAAAAATTCGATCACGGCCTCCCGATCTGGCCAGAAACCCCCATCGCGCAAAAAATTCTCAAAGGCCGCTTTGTTCCTAACGGCATGACCGCTCTCGCCAAAAAACTCGCTACAGGCCTCACCATTCATTTGGACACCCGTGTGCTGCGCATGGAAAAAATCCCCACTGGCTGGCGTTTGCACACCAACAAAGAAGCATTTGAGTGCGCCAAGGTCATTCTCACGGCCCCCATCCCTCAAGCGCTCGAGTTGTTAGAAGACAGTGGTCTGCGCATTGATTCTGGTTGGACCATCCCCTATCACAAGGCGATCGTGGGACTTTTTCGTCTCGAACTCACAGCGAAAGACCAAGACATTGAATGGGATGGGCATCAGTTGGTACTCCAGCGCAACAAAGGGCTCTGTCCCGATGGCGTAGCCCTCATCGTATCTCCAGCAATTTCGGAAAAATGGTTTGAAGATTCGGACGAAAAAATTCTCAAGCAGACCACTCAACTTCTTTTACAACGTTTGGGCCCACGCCACCTCGACCATGACGAGATTAAAAAATGGCGCTACTCACGACCGGCCAGTTTTCATACGCGCCCCTACATTAAGGCCGGCCAGCATCTGTACATCTGCGGCGATGGCTTTCTCTCCCCCGGAGTTGAAGGCTCTTTAATGTCCGTGGAATCTCTACTGCGCGACCAATTCCCAGTGCTATAATTAGACCATGACAAGACTCGGTATCGTACTCACCGGTGGTGGGGCGCGTGCTGCTTATCAAGTCGGCGTGCTCCGCGCACTCTACGAGATCATGCAGACAGATAAAAATATGTTTCAAATCGTCACAGGCAACTCGGCCGGTGCGATCAACGCGATTTATATGGCGGCCCATTCGCAAGATTGGGATGTGGGCACTGGCCAGTTGTGGGATCTGTGGAAAGACATTCGACCGCAGGATATTTTTGATCTCGGCCCGCTTGCTATTGGTAAGCTCGGCTCAAAATGGCTCAGTGGCACCATGTTCGGTGGTCTTAAGTCTGAAGGCTCGAGCGTCAATCATTTGCTCGATACCGCTCCCCTGCGCGCCCTGATTGAGAGCGAAGTAGATTTCACGGCACTCAATAAATCACTCGATGTGGCTTCACCTGAGGCTTTTGCGGTATCGACGACCAATCTTTATTCTGGTTCGAGTATCGTCTTTCATAAAAGCGCACTCCCTGTCGAAGAATGGGCGCGTACTGATCGCTTCTCCGTTCCGGCCGAGATTACCAGCGATCACATCATGGCGAGTTCGGCTATCCCGCTCTTTTTCCCACCTGTGAAAATTGGTGACAGCTGGTTTGCCGATGGCTGTGTTCGCCAAACCACACCGCTCTCTCCTGCTTTGCATATGGGCGCCGAAAAAATAATTGCCGTCGGCATTCGGGCCCCTCACCCTCATGAACGTCAGCGCGCCAAAGCTTTTGCGCCCAATCGTAATCCTACTATCGGACAGATTGCTGGTGTTCTCATGAACGCCGTCTTCCTCGATGCTCTCGAAGGCGATGTAGAACGACTCTCCCGCATCAATCAAACGCTCTATCATCTTGATGAAGCCAAACGCGAAGAGTACTTCCACAATCTGCGGCCTGTGCCTATTCTCATGCTTCGTCCCACGCAAGACTTAGGCGCCATGACTGCACAAATGGCAAAAGAGCTTCCACCGATGCTGCGATATTTGTTGAAAGGGATTGGTGTGAGTGGAGACGAAGGACTTGATCTGTTGAGCTACTTGGCGTTTGACAAAAGCTACTCGCGTCCGCTCATGGCGCTTGGTCACTCCGACACGCTGGCGCGTGCCGAAGAAATCAAACGTTTCTTAGATCTTTAACTACTTACGACGAACGGGCTTCACGGTACGGCCTGCTCCACGACGAGCGGGACGAACTGTTTTTTTGCCACGCTGAGGAACGTCTGCATCTGTGATACGGGCACGACGATCGCGCTGAGCAATCTTTGCCACTTTTTTCTCAACACGCTCGGCCGCATGGGCCTTCGCGCGATCACGTGCTTGTTGGTTGAGCTTCGCATCGGGAATCATCTGCAATGGCAAATGGGTTTGCGCTTGAATGGCCTGATTGATCTCGGTGATCATTTTGCCGTCATGACTTGCGACTAGGTTGTACACAACTCCATGGCGTCCACCACGACCCACGCGTCCACAGCGGTGAAGATAGTAAATCGCACTCTTCGGCAAACCATAGTTCACCACCCATGCGAGATCTTCAATATCAATCCCGCGGGCCGCCACGTCCGTCGAAACCAGTACTTGGGCTTTTTTATCAATGAAGGTCTTGAGAGCTTCGTCACGTTCATCGGCTTCCATATCACCGTGAAGGACTTTAACTTTCAAAGCAGGCATTTTCTCTTTCAAATATTTGAAAACTTCATCGGCTTGGTTTTTCTGATTGGTGAAAATGATCCCGCGGCCTTTCGCTTCTTTTTCTAAGAAGGTGCGAACGATTTTATTTTTCTCTTCCGGCTCAACACGCACATTGTAAGTATCAATACGAACTTGTGGCCGACTGGCAGCTTCGAAAGCCACACGCTCTAGTTTCTTACCAGGGAAGCGTTCAGTTAAGAACGCATCAAACACTGGCGGCATCGTGGCCGTGAAGAATCCGAGTTGAAGCAACGACAAATCGGCTTCGAGCAACATGCCTTCGATGTCTTTCTTGAAACCCATCTCAAACAAGTTATCGGCTTCATCCATCACGAAGATTTTCAAATGGCCCAGTGAGAGTTCTTTGTTTTTGATGGCACTCTTCACACGTGAAGGAGTCGCGATCAAAATATCAAAGGAAGAATGCGCCATCGACTTGGTGCGCTCATGAGAGTCGCCACCGGTGAGCAAACGCACGCGCAGTTTCACGTGGTGAGAAACGCCTTTCATGACTTTATAAATCTGATTCGCCAACTCGCGTGTGGGTGCAAGCACCATGGCACGTGGGGTACCTTTCAAATTATTGGTGCCGTGCTTTTCTTCATCAATTTTAAGCGCATGAAACAGCGGCAAAGCGTACGCAAGAGTTTTTCCCGAGCCAGTCTCTGAGACCGCTACGACGGACTTTCTCGCAAGCAAGAGGGGGATGGTTTTCCGTTGCACTTCAGTCGGTTTTTTGAAGTTTTGTTCGGTGAAAAAACCCTTAAAAGCAGGGTGTAATTCGAGAGATTCAAAAGACATGGGGAGCCTCGTTAGGTATGACGTGGCCCGTTATAGCGGGTTTGCTCTACTAAAACAAACAAAATTTCCCCCATGCACTCCTGGAAGTTGTTAAAATAGCAGGAGTTTTCGCCCCCTCATGCAATTTTTAATGGAAAGGATGTCCATGAAGAAGCTTCTCCTCGTCTGTGCGCTCGTACTTCCCTCTCTGGCGCAAGCGCAGATTTTTGATCTCCGCCTCGTAAGTAACACCGGCGGTGGCGCAGTTACGACCATCTTTGAGTCTGAACTTCAAAAAATTGAAAATGAAATCAACGCCGATCTTCCTACCGGAGATCCAAAACGTTTGATGGAAGGTATGGCGAATTCTCAGGCCGCATCGGCCAAAGGTTTTGCTACCGACTACATCTCTCACTTCGATAAAGTACTTGTAGGTGCTGGCCTTGGTTTAGGTGCAGATTTGGAAGAAAATAAAGATGCCGACAGTGATCTCTCAGGCATTGGTATCACCGGCGGTTTGCAACTTGGTTTGAATATGTCGATGTTTGCTGACAATTCGTTCTTGGGTCTTGATCCAAAGAAAACCACAGTGCTGTTGAACTTCTTCAGCTTCGGTCTTGATCGTAACTTTGATGACAACAAAGCCGAAATCGACATGCTCTCCTTTGGTCTTTCTGGGACCTATAAGTGGATTGATGGTAATGGCAATCGCCTCTTCGGTTGGGATGGCGTGCGGATTCACACAGGCTATCAATACACGAAAGCTGACATCACCTTCACCGGCAAAATTGATGAAGATGTGAATGAGACTTCAAACGGCTCGACAGTGACAGGTAATATTCTAGGTAATCCTAAAGGCACCATCGAAACCACCACTCACTCAATACCGCTTGAGATTTCATCAGGTGTAAATTTCTTGTGGGTCATGAGTTTTTACGGCGGCGTGGGCACTGACTTCAACATGGGCTCAGCGAAAGGCAAAGGCGATCTCAACACTCAAAACAGTACTCTCACGTGTACCGGCGGTGTTGCGTGTGGCGGTACTGAGACAGCTGTTGTTGCCACTGAGGCCAACATCGATGATGAGGCTGATGTTCAACCTTTCTTCTTCCGTGGCTTCGCAGGTTTCCAAGTGAACCTTCCCTACATCCGCATCTACGCGCAAGGTAACAAGGTTTTCGGCACGGAAGTTTACTCACTCGCTACCGGGTTGCGTTTAGCCTTTTAGTCACCTGCTTTCTCCACCAGTACGGGCGCATGAAACCCCCATGCGCCCACAGCCCACGACGCTTTCGTTTCGCGCGCTCGAGGCTACGCCATAAAGCCGGGTCTTCATAAAACGGGTAGACCGAGGTGCAGCCCCGCTCTACCAATATCCGTGAAAGGCTTTGCTTCTGGTTCCACAGCTCCCCCAACTGACGGCCATAGATGTCTCGTCCTTTGGGTTCAAGTCGCCAGTTCGTCCCCTGGAGCGCAAACTTCAAGCAACCCGTAGCAAACCTCCCTGCATCAAGCCCACCAACACGCATGGGTTGGCCCAGTTCAGGGGCATCCACACCTGCCAAACGTAGCCGCTCACCCCCTCGTAATTCCAGGGTATCGCCGTCGAGGACCCGCACCACCTGAACCGGCAGACGCAGCGGGATGATGGTAAAAAACTCACGCCCCAGGATTAGGCCTAACAAAGGCCAAATGAAATGATAGTTACGCATCCACTGACCATAGTCGAAACGCCGGGGAGCAACTCCCTTGGAAATGAAACGCATTGGAGATTTCTCGCTTATGAAAACGAATGAAGCCGTCAACGAACATTTCAAGTTTGAACTTGTTCACGTGGACAAGAATTGCGGCGCTCGCGCTGGCATTATCCACACACCCCATGGCGATATTGAAACGCCAGTGTTTATGCCGGTGGGAACCCACGGTGCCATCAAAGCACTTCAGCCCAAAGAACTGGTGGATCTCAATATCCAGATCATGCTCTCGAATACCTATCATCTTCACCTCACCCCAGGCTCTGAGCTCGTCGCGAAAGCAGGCGGCCTTCATAAATTTATGGGCTGGGATCGTCCGATCTTGACTGACTCCGGTGGCTTCCAAGTTTTCTCTCTGCAAAAAAACGGTATCACCGAAGAAGGCGCACTTTTCCGCGATGCTGACGGCAAAGACATCAAGCTCACACCAGAAATTTCCATCGGTGTTCAACAGAACTTAGGTTCTGACATCATGATGGCGTTTGATGAATGCATTCCATTCCCAGCGACAGAAAAATACGTGGAGAACTCGATTGCACGCACACACCGTTGGCTTGATCGCTCAGTCGAGTCTTGGACCAATCCAAAACAAGCGCTCTTCGGCATTATTCAAGGCGGCGTTTATCCCAAGTACCGCGACATCTGCTTAGAAGAAGTGGTGAAGCGTGATCTTCCTGGTTACGCCATTGGTGGTGTCTCTGTGGGTGAAGGTCCGGAGCATATGGAAGCCATCGTGAGATACACGGCGCCGAAAATGCCGGTGAATAAACCGCGCTATGTAATGGGTGTCGGTTTGCCAGAAGACTTGTTGATGATTTGGGAGCAAGGCATCGACATGAGTGATTGCATCATCCCGACGAAGTTCGCTCGCGGTGGCACACTCTTTACCAATCGTGGAAAGATCCGCATCGACCACAAAAACTACCGTCGCGATTTCTATCCCATCGAGCCGAACCTCAAAGACTACGTCAACACTAATTTCACGCGCGCTTACATCAAGCATTTGTTTGATTCGAATGAAATCCTCGGGCAAATCCTGGCCACCGCTCACAACATCTCTTTCTACAAGTCGATGGCGGTGAGAGCTCGCGTTGCGATCTTAGAAGACCGCTTCCTCGAGTTTAAAAAGGATTTCCTAGCCGGATACCTAAAGAATTAGATTTGCACTTATTCTCGTGCACATCTTCTTGGATCTGCTCAATACGATAGGACACACGACCTCGAAGAGTTGAGCGCTCTATCGGGAGCTGTGTGTTAGCGGCAGTGAGCGCTTCGCCCCATGCTACTGTTTCAAGTTGTTCCCACTCGTCGAGATAACACCGACGACACTTCTTCTTGTTCCAGACACTCTGAAAGATATTACCGATGGGATATTTCTCCAGGCACTCCGCAACACGCTCATCGCTCTTCACCTGAATACGACTCACAAAGTGGTTGAGCACCTGCTGCTCCACAAAGACTTGCTGGGTGCTCATCCATGTGGCGAATTCAGCCGACTGTAGAAGCTGCTGACAGAACAAACGGGCACGTGGGGTGAAGACTTCTGAGCGTTTGTGGTAGCGGAAATCATTCGGCAGATTCTTCAGGGCTTCGCTTTCACAGTCCGATTGCAAAGAGTTCGGGCGACGGGCCCAGCTAAAATCACCTTTGAGTTTTTGCTCAAAAAGCTGTGAAGACTCCTCGAGCGTTTTTGTCACAAGTGCACTTTCAGCAGCAAGGGCATCTTCGTAAAGCTGTTTGATCTCTCTCACATAAATCGGCAGAGCTAAGTCATAAAGTAACTTCCCTTCTTTTCCATCAGTCACACCCAACTGATCGAATGACATACCACCGACCACAGAGCGAGTTTCTTTGGCGATATCCCTATTGAGGCAGTTGTACTGTGAAGACGCCATCCAACCTGCCCCCAAGCTCAGCGGGCCCGCCACCGGTGAATCATGATCTGTCAGTGGGACAGCGAGACAGGTTTGCCAAAGTTCATGAACAGAATCGCTGATGAGAGCGGACTGAGTAAAAAGGAAATCCTGGTGGACCTTGATCGTTTCCATTTTTACAGTTTCGAAACGATTCGCTTCCAGGAACATGCGGCGCAAATCCGTCTGCATAGTTTCTGCTTGGATCACATCGGCCGGAATGAGTTCGTCTAGAAGATCTGAGACCGCATCTTGGTAGCATTCCCTCTCATTCAGTTCGCCATAACAGCCCGCCATAAGACGCAACGGCAAAACCTTTTGATCCAGGTTTCGGTAGAACTCATTCAGACGGTTGAAGTAGTCTTCACTTTCTCTCGCCGCACGGATGTGTCCAATCATTTGCGCCAAAAAGGTGGCTTCAATTTTTTGCTTAAACTCACTCACACGTTGGGGCACACGTAGAATCCTGCAACCATCGACATGCTGGAGTTTGGCTTCTACCACGGCCTGGTCGACTAAACCTTTCAACTTGCTAGCTAGGCAGCGACGCTCCGGTAAAGAAACGGCGAAGGGAAAGCTCGCCTCCGGCAACGGAACGACGGTGTTTGGAGTCGTTGCATCTTTTGAGCAGTTCGCGACAGATTGAAAGACCTCGTTGGTAAACATCTTTACAGACTCACTCTCAAACTGACTCATCAAGCCGACCGGATCATAATCGAGCTGCTCGAAGACCGAGCTTTTGAGCAATGTGTAGACAGGTGCAGGAATTTTTCTTTTGGTGTTCTCACCGTCGTAGCGATAGTAAGCGGCGGTATCTGCAAAGTGCTCCACAGGACTGGTTCGAGCGTAGGAGCGGACAAATTGAGCATCCGTGAGAGTTGAAGACCACTCCCGAATCGTTTTTCGAGTGGCTTCGTCCCAATACTCGCGCATCGACCAACCACCGACTTCCGCCCAAGGGCCATTGTCCGAGTAGTAGAATGAATTTACGTTATCGCGCTTACCCCACTGAAAATCTATCTGGTGCGCCATCTCGTGGGTGGTCCCCTCATAAATGAAGCCGTTGTCATTCGTCAGACCAAAAGTGAGGCAGCCGTCATTCAAAATGATAAAACCTTGGCTGTAGGCCAATCCACAGGTATTGCCCTCGCGTCCTTCAATGCTCGACTTGCGCGGCACACGTTGAATTTCTTTTAAATCAGCGATGGTTTTAAAAACCGTCGGCAGTGCATGTGACATGCGCCAGAAAGCATAGAGTTCATTGCGAGAAAAGAGATAATCCGTCAGAGGATAGCTGACGCCTTTGTAAACACCAGGCCGCGCATCGGCCTGCTCAAAAACTTTATTCTTAAAGGAGAGCACATTGCCCATTTTAAGATACCAAAGATAGGTCGCCCACCCTTCCAACCCATCCACGCTTCGGTAGACGGTGTTCACGATACAGGGTGCGTCCTCGCACGCTGATACGTCAGTAACCACACCCTCAGTGAGATCACCAAACTTTGTTCCGACGGCTTTCAAGAATTTTGCTTGTGCCACCGGTAATTGATTTAATCGCAAATGTTTCCATGTGCCGTTGATCTTTTGCTCTGATTCGAGTTGCGCCTCATAATGCAAAGCTTCGCGCTTGACCTCTTCCAAAGTAAAGAGCTCGGAGCGACAACTCGCGGCCGGAGGTCCAGCCGCGGGAATACGTGAGGGAACAAACTGTGCACGGCCTTCGAGCCATTTGCCAGTGACGATCTTATCCGGTGTCTGGGGAGCGCACGCGGCTAATGCGAGTAGGAACCAGAATTTATTTTTGAGCATGTTCTACCACCCGAGTCACTTGATCCGTATTAGGATCGTAAATCACACTCACGCCATCACGAGCACACTTGAGTTCTTTTTCTGGATGCAAATGATTGTCTCGCTTGCTTAAAGCCTCAAAGGTCGTCGGGCAATCCTTGAAGCGATGGCGCCAATAGAGCAACGACTTCTCGTCGCTTGAAGGTTCACGAAAACCCGCCACGACGACATCATTTGTGACTTGGTATTTTTGATTATCGGGATAAACCAATATTTCGGTGGGACTGTTTTCCAGCGGCTTCTCAGCACTCGACGGCTGCCCTTTATCGGCCACGAGAGCGGCCTTAGTGGTTTCCCCATAGCGGATAGGAGCATTTGAATCAGCACAGGCACCCGCCAAAGCGAGCAGAACAAAGGCATACTTGGAAAACATAAAGGCCCCCTCAGATGCTTATCGGAGGGGGCCCTCAAATTGTTGACTAAAATAGCTGGCTAATCCGTCTTTTCTACTAGTTACCTGATACTGGAACGTAGATCTGGTTCAAACCACTGAAGCGACCGGTGAAGCGCTCGGCCTTACCTTTGATCCACAAGAAGTCCGGACGAGTCTCAGAAATCCACTCGCCGCCGATGATGTTACCAGCTGCATCGATTTCCAACGTGTACTCGTAGTAACGAGTTGTGAAAGTCTGGTCTGGAGTGCCTGTTACAGGATCCATCGACATGAAGCCGCCTTCTTCACCTTCGTAATCAGGTGAAAGAAGATTCAACTCTTCACCGTAAGTCATGTCCATCTTCACTTGAAGGATCTTCGCTGCGCCAATGCTAGCTTCGCGAGGAGTTGGAGAGCGCTCAGCAACGATTTGCGCAGAGTACTCGCCTACTGGCTGGTTCCAAACATCATTGAAACGGTCAACGTCAGCAACGAATCCACGATCCTGCAAACCGATCATGTTCGTGAGTGCCATGTGGAATGATCCTGCGTTTACGTCAGCGCAGTCTTTCGAGTTCGCGTCACGCTGAGATGGCATGGTACGAACGCGATCTTCCGGATAGTCCTCACCTGTAACTTTACCAGCAACGCGGCAACGGTTCCCCAAACGTGAGTACACGTTAGTTTTGTGATCTTCAGCGTAGTAAAGATCCAGGAGACCTTTAACGTCTGAAGAACCGAATGGAACAACAATGCCGTCTTTGTTAGTAAGGTTCACACGTGCTGGCTCAATGTGGCTGACTGCTGCCATCGCCCAACCGTGACAGATGCCTTCCCACCACAAGTCTTTAGGACTATTTTTAGACAGGACTTTTTTCGTGATTGGGTAGTTGTAGTTACCCATGTAGATATCATACTTCTCAGCTGGAGAAAGTCTCTCGAGTTCAGTGATGTCAGCTTTCTCGATTTCAGCCTTCGTCATGAGCTTGTATTTAAAGTTTTGTGGATTTGGTTCTGCATTCCAACGGTAAGCGATACTCCCCATGTTTGATGGCCAGAAGGTATCAGACCAGATCATATGACTGTTAGAAAGCTTGGCCTTCATAGGCAAAGATGAAAGCTTTGCTGTAAGCGCTTTGCCAGTCACTTTGCTGAACTTGAAAGGATCGTTGGTTTTATCCCAACGAGCTGCGTGGGCACTTGCCACAGACATAAGTATAAGAGAAGGCACGATTGTTGCGCGCATGGCGGAACTCCTTAAACAGGTTAAATATTGAATCGAGGCATTTGTATCAGTTGGCAAGAAACGATGTGGGAAAAGTGTGGAAAAGGGTAAATCTTTCACGAGATGTGGACTCGGCCCCCAAGAGAAGGCCGATAAACCCTTGAATCCTAACCCTAGTGCCTCTAGGCGCTCTCGATTATGAGACTGATTATTGAGATGAGCTTATCCAAATCGTCATGACGGATATTATGAAAGAGCGCAATCCGAAGTTGATTGCGGCCTAGCTTGCGATAGCCATCAATATCAATGGCGACGTTTTGCTTACGAAGAATCTTGGTGATGTCGTCGACTTTGAATTTTTCATCTACATCAATCGTCGCCACCGCCGTCGAACGGTGGGCGATGTCTTTAACATAAGTGCTTAAGTAGGGTTTACTCTCGGCCCAACCGTACAGCATCGCTGCTTTTCGTTGCGCCTGCGCCACCACAGCATCCTGACCCAGTTTATTCAGGCGTTTAATCTGTTCATTGAGTAAGAACAACGTTGCAAGCGATGGAGTGTTGTAGGTTTGGTGACCGCGACCAAATTCAATCGCGTGCTGCCATTTAAATGATTCGGGTACGAAGCGAGTTTTATCTAACGCCAATCTTTGCGCCCGCTCGATGGCCTTAGGTGACATGAACGCCACATAGAGACCGCCTTCTGAAGCAAAAACTTTCTGGGGGGAAAAGTAATACAAGTCGACGTTCTGAACAGCGGCTTTAATCTGACCTGCGCCCGATGTAGCATCCATCGCCACCAGCGTTTGTGCATTCTTCATAACAGGCACACGAGTATTTTGCACACCCGTCGACGTTTCATTTAAGGTGGTGCAGATGAAATCAAAACCTTCTTCCTCATGCATCTCAATTCCATGGCCGTACTCAACACTGATTTGTTTGGTGCTAAGCCAAGGAATAAGTTTGTGGGCCTTGTACCACTTCTCAGAGAACTCACCGCAGGTAAAATGCAGTGAGGACTTCTCAACCAACCCCAGACCAATCATATCCCAGAGCATTGTTGCGCCGCCGTTTCCTAAGACGACTTCATAGCCCGATGGCAAACCAAAATAGGCACGTAATCCCTCTTGAATTTCACGCACAACGTTCTTAACGGTGCCTTGTCGATGGCTGGTTCCCATATAGCTGGCGCCAGTGGCTGCAAGATTTTGTAAATGTTCAACGGGCACCAACGATGGGCCGCATCCAAAACGTGGGTCACTCGGAATGAGATCAGAAGGCACAGAAAATTTTTCGAACATGGCAGTTCTCCTCTCACTATATTGCCATCGCAAAAATAGTTTTGGGATATACTTTCCTTACTAAAGGACGCTCATGATTATTAGTTTTCTGTTCGCCTTTCTTTTCAGTGCAGCAAGCCATGCTGAGGCGACCTCGACCGACAGTTTCTCTCAGAGATTCAAGAATCTTGGCTTTCATGCCGGCTCACACACTGAGTTCATTGGCCGCGTACAAACTGATGAGAATGGCGGGACTGAGAAGTTTGCCTTCAACCCACTTATTGGATTTTCCACAGACGTAAAAATGACCGACGACTGGATGATCATCCCAGAGCTTAATTGGGTACTCCCTCGTGAAGCTGGCGAAGGTGTGACGCAGAACCTGATTATGTTGAGAACCGACTTTGCTTGGCGAGGTAGTGATTGGTGGCGTTTGCGTGTGGGAACTTCACTGATGGTGAACAACATCAAAGGTGAAGGCGGCTCAAAAGAACTTAACAACGGTAATGGCACCTCGCGTTTTTATATTCCTGCCGAGTCTCGCACCTCGGTGAACAACACACTCGATCTAGGAGCGGAAGCCATCCTAGAAGATTTCGGCATTCGCTTTCAAACTTATATTTATTCTGTCTTAAAGTCCGAGCGACGTGAGATTAGCTACACACTGATGTTTAGCTACTACTACGATCTGGGGGAATAGCGTGAAGTTCTTATTTTCATTTTTACTCCTTCCCACTCTCGCCCAGGCCTTCACCCTCAATAACTCCATCGGTGCGCGTTTTAAAGAAAAAGAAGTGAACGTCAGAGTTGGTATGAACCCCACTCCCTGCGACAACGTGGACCTCGACGAAGTTTCAGGCTTACTCAGTGAAGCCATGGACAACTTTTGGAATAAGGTTTCTACCTCACGCCTCGAGCTCAAAACTTCTGGCAGCGAGAACACCGGTGATGATAACTACTGGACTGGCGAACTATGTCTGAGTGGCGGCGCATGCGGCGGCACACCTATTCCTGCGCCCAATGACATCATCGTGACGTGTAACAAAAACACCACAAATTTTCCGGGCGGCAGTTCTCTCTTGGCACTCACCTTGCCTAACGACATTTCAGGTAAAGATATCAAAGGTGCCGTCGTTCTCATCAATGACACCAACGGAAGCTTTGGTGCGCTCTCAAGCAAAGACAAGGTGGCCGTGATCGCTCACGAAGTGGGCCACGCCATTGGCCTGGGCCACAGCGAAGAAAGCTCAGCATTGATGTTCTATAAAGTTGTTCCGACACGCACGAACCTAGGCCGTGATGATCGCTTGGGTGTGACTTATCTCTACCCTGTGCAAGTGGATCTCTTCGGTGCGGGCTGTTTCCTGGGAACCATCTCAACGCTTAAAAGCGGTGATGGAGATGGAGACGGCGGCGGAACCAACACATTCTGGCCCACCGCCCTTATGGGGTTGCTACTTGCCTTAGTCTTTAAACGAACTAAGAAAGAGACCTGAGCGAGTTGCCACGCTTGGTACACTCCGCTTCGTAGACTTCTAGCTGCTCTTTCTCTTCGTTATTGAGCAGCTTCTCATCGATTAAGTTCGGATCAAAACCCACATTCGTGAAAGAACGGAATTTGAGATAGCCCTTAAAGTCTGGGTGCTTTTCCACCACGGCGACGTTTTCTAAACGTACGCCCGCCACACCTGGAAGATAGATTCCTGGTTCGATAGATACAACTTGTCCTGCACGCATGGGCATCTGTGAGGCCACAGAAATTCTCACACCGTCTTCATGCACATGAATGCCTACGCCATGGCCCGTGCCATGACTGTAGTTATAACCATGTTTCATCAACGGCGCGCGCGCGATGCCGTCTAGCACGTTGCCTTTGGTGCCCTCGAGGAAAATCGCGTTCTGTAATGCCAAGACACCTTTCAAAACAAGCGTGTAGATTTTTTTGTGTTCTGGTTTCGCTTCCCCTCTTGGAGAAGCAAAAAATGTGCGGGTGGTATCGGTAGCAAAGCCGCCTGCAAAATAACCACCGGAATCGAGCAAGATCATATCATCAGTTTTGATCACCACTTGATCTGATGGATTGCCATAGTGAATGATGGAGCCGTTCGGGCCCACACCCGCGATAGTGCCAAAGCTTTGTTCTTTAGAACCCTGCGCTTCGTATTTCTTCGTGGTCTCGGCCCATAGGTCATACTCGGTGAGGCGCTTGCCATCACGAATGCTTTCTTTCAGCCACTTGATGGTGTTAAAAATCGCCTTATCACTGCAAACGAAGTTCGCCTCCATTTCACGAATCTCGGCCGGCTCTTTAATCGACATCCACTCCACGAGACCCAGTGGTTTTTCTTTCAGGCGTTCTGGATGAAATACCGAGAGCAGCATATTGAAGTCAGCGCAGTTCAACAAACCTGGATCCAGCGTGACCTCTTCAAGATGCAAGGTGTTTTGCAAACGAGTAAGTTCTGAACCGATTTGATTATTGGGAACTTGAATCCATTCTACGCCATCAATTTTTTTTGCAGCGGCACTGATCGGAGTGTCAGGAGTCACGAACACGTAGACTTTGCGCAAAGTGGCCAAGGCCTTCGCGCGAAAACTTGAAAGATGCGGCAATTGATAACCACGGCAGTTGGTAATCCAACTCACTTGATCGAGAGCTGCGACGAACATACCCTGCTTTTCATTTTGAAAGACGTGGGATGTTTTTTCCAAGGTGTCGCGACCACGATTCTCGCGCGCCACATAAAGAATTTCTTTCGGTGCAGGAGTGGGTGTGAAATCAATCAACCCCGCGAGCTCGGCGAGATGAAACGGGACGGTTTCAGTGACGGTCTCTAAACGCTTCAGGAATCCCAACGAGGTGCGATCAGCCTCTAAACCAACCTTCTTCATCTGGAGAGACTTGGCATCATTCAACAAGGCCTGGGCAATGCCAGTCGCCGCGTCGCACTTTACGACATGCACGACTGTGTTATCCACTTCCCCATCGGCCTGCTCATGGTAACGCCCATCGACGTAAAGACGTACCTTACCCGTGCTTGGAACCAAAACTTCCGCTGTAGAGCCAGTAAAGGCCGTGAAGTAAAAGCGGTGACAGTCCTCCAGCGGAACATATTCCGTGAGGTAGATATCGTTGCTCGAGATATAGAAGCCATCCAGCTTATGCTGGGCCATAAATTGCTGCAGTTTTTGCACGTTCTGCTTAATGGTTTGAGGGGACAGAGCGAGGGTTTTCTTCATAGAATCATCCTTGTTACGCGACTCAAAAAAATTACCCTGCAACGATTGCGAAGGGAAGGATATTATGGCCCCGAAACCTCCAGTGCACTACGGCGATTATCTACAACTGCCGAAGATTCTTGATGCCCAAACACTCGAGTCGGCTAAGCGCGGAGCTGCCGCCCACGATGAAATGCTTTTCATCGTTATTCACCAAACCTATGAACTCTGGTTCAAGCAGATTCTCCATGAGATCGATTCGGTTCGTGATCTCTTGTCGGTGAAGCCGGTACCCTCGACTTCTTTTTCAACCATTGTCGCTCGCCTTCAGCGTGTCACTGAAATTCAAAAAATCCTAGTGGACCAAATCCGCGTGATTGAGACCATGACCACCTTGGACTTCCTTGATTTTCGCGATGACCTTATTCCGGCCTCGGGCTTTCAAAGCTTGCAGTTCCGTTTGATTGAAACTGCGCTGGGCGTGACGTCTGCTCATCGCATGGAAGTTGAAAAACAATTCTTTCTCTCACGCCTCAAGCCGGAGCATCGTCAGATGCTCGCTGATGCGGAAGCGCGTCCCTCCCTCTTCACATTGCTAGAAGGTTGGCTGGAGCGCATGCCGTTCTCGCAATTCTCTGATTGGGATTTCTGGTCACAGTACGCGCAGAAAGTTCAAGAGATGCTGGAACGTGACACCAAGTCTATCGAAGGTAACCCTAATCTCGACGAACGCGTTCGCAAGATGGAGCTCGGCAATCTCAACACCACTCGCGAAACTTTTTTGACCTTACTCGATGCCCGTCGTTGGGAAGAAGCGCGCGCAGCAGGCAAAGTTCGCCTCTCACAGCGCGCGACTTTGAATGCGATATTCATTCAGCTCTATCGCGACTGGCCGGCGATGCAAGCGCCGAAACAACTTCTCACTCTCACCGTTGAGATGGATCAGCAGATGACCACTTGGCGTTGGCGTCACGCCATCATGGTGCAACGTATTCTCGGCACCAAAATTGGCACCGGCGGTTCGGCCGGCAGTGATTACTTGAAAAACACCACGGAAAGAAATCGAGTGTTCACCGATCTAT
>JAKFUR010000047.1 GCA_021732585.1 Bacteriovoracaceae bacterium | reverse complement strand
TCAACGCATATGAACGGCGTTACGAAGATTGTTTCTTCAAAGGGTAAGAAGTCTGAAATAAAATTTAAGGCCGAGTTCCTCACTGCGAAGTGTGATTAGCATTATCTGATCCTGACTCGTGCACCACGAATGATCATGTTCACTTCTTCGACGATGCGTTTTTTAAGATTGTCTTGCTTGAACTTAGGCAAGTCCAAGGCTTCGGCGCCAAGAGTGAACACGATCGTGACCACGGCTTCGGCAGCAAAAGCAGGATGGCGCAGAGTTTGATTCTTAACCTTAGCGATACGTTCGAGATCTTCCGTGAGTTCTTCCACGAAAATATCCATCTCTTTGCGAATGGCCCGTCTAAAAGAGTCTGAGGCCCCTTGTCTTTCACCTAAGAGCAAACGAAAGAGGTTGCTGTTTTCATTCACATACACCAAAAAACTCTCAATGGTGAAGTCTGAGATCCCCACCACATCTTTGGTCATGGATTCTTTGCGCGAGTTTCTCAGCAAGCGACGCAGGCTCACTGCGATTTCATCCACCAGACAGAGTCCCAACTCTTCCATGTCGCGGAAGTGGCGATAGAAAGCCGCCGGCGTGACATCAGCGGCCTGGGCGACTTCGCGAATACTCAACGCCGCAAAGCCCTTGGTCGCACTCAATTCAAGAGCACAATCAATGAGCTTCTTTCGCGTCTTCGCTTTCTGTTCTGCCCGCTTATCCATAAGAACACGTTAACTAAACAAACTGAGTTATCCCATTAAAATCGAGGACCTATGTAGTTATTACTCAAAAATTGCCTAACTCAGTATGCATGCGTATACTGAGTTTTCACAGGAGCCCCCATTGAATACACAGATCGAGACCACTACACCTGCGCCCTTTATTCCGAACGCTCCTGCGCCGGCGGTGCAACTCAAAGCGCTCACGTTTTATCAGCAAGAACTCAAGCAGCGTCTGCCTAAGGAAGTGTTTCTTCGTACACCTGGACGAGTGGTTTATTTCATCAGCTTCCTCGTACTTAACATCGCTCTCATCGCTCTCGTGGTGACCCTTAACCCGGCCTGGTACTACAAGTTGCTTGCGGGTTTAGTCATTGGCCAGCTGAACGCTAGCCTTGCGTTCTTCGCTCACGAAACATTGCACGGCTCAGTCTTCAAAAGTAAATTTCTACAAGACCTCGTGGGCTTCATCGGCTTCGGCCCTTATTTGCTCTCTCCGACTTACTGGCGTTTTTGGCACAACACGCTACACCACGGAAACACGCAGTTGATCTACAAAGATCCTGATGCGTTTCCCACACTGTCCGTTTTTAAGCGCAGCAAACTCATGCGAGCGATTTTCCAGCTCTCACCAGGCTCAAAAAATATTCTGAGCTATGGTTATTTGTTTTACTGGTTCTCACTACAATCACTCATGAATCAGTTCTACCTGCGTTTTAAGAGCCGCATGTGGGCGGACCTCGATCACAAGCGTGTGAACCTGGAGTTCGCGGCAATTTGTGTTCTGGCGGCTAGCTATCTCTACTTCGTGGGGATGGAGAATTTATTGTGGCTCGTCGTCATCCCGCTCATGCTGCAAAACTACGTGATCCTGAGTTACATCATCACCAATCACAACATTTCACCGTTGACGAAAATCAACGACCCCTTGGTGAATTCACTCAGCGTGACCGCTGATCCGATTTCAACTTTTGTGCACTTGAATTTCGGCTACCACGTTGAGCATCACCTGTTCCCACGAGTGTCTCCAAAACACGCCAAAACCATTCATAATCTACTTAAAGCGATGTATCCCACGACCTACCAGTGCATGCCTAAATGGCGTGCTCTCAAGTACATTTATCTCACTCCGCGGATCTATAAGAACCATGAGGAACTTATCCATCCCCAGAGCCTTGAGACCTTCCCAACACTTAGCGGGTCGAGACCCCTAAACTAGCTCTGTAGTTTTTTCCATTTCTGCTCTGGCTGGTCCTAAATCGGGTACTCTCCTCCCGCTATGAAAACCCTTATTACTCTGGTGCTACTGGCCTGGGTCGCCTTTGTGTTCAATGCACAGGCGAAAGATCATCCTTTCGATGAGGCGTTCGAACGTGAGCTGAGCACTCTTCTCTTTGATGAAAACAATGTCGATCCTGCAAAATTACTTATTCTCGAAAAGCGTCTTAAACTGAAAAAGGCCGAGATCTCGGGAGTCCTACGTAATGAATTCGAGGCCCGCGGCAAGGAAGACATCGAAAAAGAGATTCAGAAGCATAAGTTTATTGTGGCACTTAATGTTGCCCTCGAGAAAGTCGATAACCTGAAGCAATCTACCGACTACGCCACATCTTTACACCTGGCTTCCGAAATTCTAGATATTGAAGAAAGCTTGAAGTCAGAAGGTGACGGCAATCCTTTGGCTGCGCTTCTATCCCAAGCAAAAAACTTTCTTCGCCGTTGGAAGATTAAGAAAAATGCTAAACCATCAGAAGAGGCCAGTAATCTATTCTACAATGGCGAATATCTTTCTACAGACGATCGCAAGAATTTCTCGGGAGATCTCTCACTCCTGGACCCCGCACCTGGTAGCAGTTTTTGGCAAAAACCAACAAACATCTCTACGACAGATATAAAAGACGCCGCTCGGGGCAGGACTGTAAAACTATATGAGGGGATCAAACCTCATTTCCCTGACGACAATGTCTTCTACTTCGACGAAGTGAAGCATTCAGACACAAAGCCAAAAATTGATGCCTATGCCTTTACCGCCTCAGGTAAGAAGAAAAAATTCAAACTCAAATTCGGGGCGGAGTTGCACTCAGACCCGACGATCTCTGCGCTCACACTAGCTTTGGGCTTCCCAACCGATCTCACTAAATTCGAACGTAATATTCGTTTAGTGCTAGGAAAGAAGGTCACTCTTTCAGATATTACCCGCGAATGGGAGCTCTACTACCGTCGCGATGCAGGACTTAAGAAATATAATATTGAAAAATACATCCTAGAGTCCGGTGTCGATGCTGACGGAAACAACTTTATCGTCTTCAACCAGGGGCTCGTGGAAGCAAAGCCTAATGAACTCGAACGTCTGGGCGGCTGGGATTTCAAAGATGTTGGTCGCAGCTCTATGCGTGAAGTGCGTGGACTTACCATCGTACAGATGTGGCTCAACAATACGGATATTAAAGAATTCGCCAATAATCGCCAGCTACTTAAAGAGAACGAAAATGGCGAATTTACGCGCCATCATATTATTTCTGATTTGGGTTATGGTTTCGGGAATCTCATTTTTCCTGAATATCCAGAACTCTATCCGACGAAGATGGTCTACGCGACCTCAAGAGATTCAATCACGCTTAACTATCGCACAGCTCATCCTTTGGCCGTTCAGCACAAGATGACCTTGGCCGATGCGAGATGGGCGACACGCCTCATTGCGTCTTTGACTCGCGAACAACTTCTAGAAGCAGTTAAGATTGGCGGCTGGCCAAAATGTGTCGCCAACCTTTACGTGGAAAAGATGATCTCTCGCCGCAACGACCTGGTGAAAAACTTCAATCTCCTAGGCGTGCCTGATCATGATGGTCATCCGATAAGCTTCTTACCACACAGTGTTGATCCCGCTATTTTGAATTACGATCAGGCCTGCAATAATGCGGAAATTGCCCAAGATTTCACTACGAATTTTGACTTTGGTTTAGACTACTTTACCCGTCCGCTAGGTCACGGCATCGTGCACTCATTGATGGATCTCGCTCGTGCGAGTATCGGCAGCGTCAGCTCTGTGAATATCACCGCGGCTGAAATTGGTTTTGACTCAACGGTTATTTCGCAAGTTCTCATCAATGTAAAACGAACGGTTGAAAAGAACCCTACTCCGACTTCGGAGAAAGATATTTTCATTGTGCAAGATCACTTTGAAATTGGCATGCGCCTTGGATACTCATTCGGTATTTTTGCTGACTCCATCTACAAACGCGGCTTTACACTCTCCTATCCGGCCCGCTCACTTGACGAGGCTCGCTCGCAAAATGGGCATATAGTGAATGCACTCCTGCCTTTGAATCTATCCAAAGGTAAGCTTCCAGATTCTTATGTGCTCATGACTGAGCACCACTTTGAATCAGGCGTAGGTATCGAGCTTGATAGCCCAGGTCATTTGGTCTCTCCGACCTTACGTGCAAAGCGCTCAAAAGTTCTCCTACTGCGCTCTTTTTTAGATCATCGTGACTCAAAAAACTATTTGGTCTATCGCGACCGCACGAAGTACGACAGCTTTACCTTGCAAATGCTTCTGCGTATCGTCGTAGTTAAATTGCCGGTGATGGATACCGTTAACAATTGGGGTACGACGGTTGGAGCTGGCTCACGAATCCCAGAAGGTGTGGCACAAGAAGAAATCATTTCACAGAGTATCCACGATGCTGTGATCAACGGCCGGTTCACGGCACTCAAGGACCAAGAAGACACGTTCCGTGTGACCAATCATTTCCGCACGCGCTCGACAGGCTGGAATCTGTTTCTCTTCCGTGGCCGCAATCAGAGTCGCCTTGAAAGAATTGAACTCAATGACTCTGAAGCTGGCCGTCAGTGGGAAGTGCTTCAATACATGACGGAGACTGATCGTTCTCATTCGATTTTGGGAAATAGTGAGAACTCTGAGGTGAGCGTAGAGATCCTCCATCATCCCAATCGTTTGCTCGAGAACTTTCAACTCAATCTGAATGTGGAAGGCACCGATTCTAACACCTCTGATCATGAGATGGAGCAAAACTATTTGCGCTACGTGAACGGTCTCTCCGCAAGCGGAACCCCGTTGATTCCAGTCACACCTTCATTGGGCTACACCTCCAATGGGCGCTGGGGAAAAATCGTGACAACATCTCGCACGACCATCTATCCCGAAGGGCTACAAAACATTCTAAATGCCTCTGAGGCCACTTACTGGACGGCGATGGCCAGTTCATGGGGCATTACTGGGGCGAAGTTGAAAGAGCTTCGCTCGAACCTCGATGATGATTCCGTCGACTCCGCCCATCTACGCAGGGCCGAGCAGTTCTGGCGCTCACTGAAGCGGGCGAAAAATTCTAAGGCCATCCAGGATCGTATGGTTAAAATCGCCAATGCCTTCCGTGGGGCCGCCTACCGCACCCGTGGTTTTGTGGAGCCGAGAATCATCGGAGCTCTCCATCGCATTGCTGGCCTAGCCAACGTGTACTCTTTCAATACTATTGGGGCCCCGGACTATGAAGAGCACAGTATTCTGAACGAAGCCCCTCTTTACGGCACCATGGGCACTCCTCGCGTGGATGATTTTGATTACATGCTCTACAATCCCAAGACTCCTACTGAGCTCTACTTCCTGTTTGATCACTGGAAATAGTCGAGACGTCTGCTCAGTCAAATAAACTCCTCATCTTCCGATAAGATGTCCTATGAAATGGCTTCTCACTCTCCTCATTATTTTGTCCTGCTCTTCCGCCTTCGCTCAATGCGGAGGTGTTCCCGATTTGAGCATGTTCGATGACTTTGATGGCATCACCACCTTCCTCGCACGTCCTGAAGTCAGACATTCGCCCTGCAAGCGCACACCGCCCACGCAAGTTGAAATGCTGGCGCACCTGAATGGCCTACGCTCAGGGGTCACGCAATCGAAGACTGTGGCCGGTGCGGCGCTCAAAGATGACAAAGAACTTTTGAAGCTTTTCGGAGAAATGCACAATCGCGATCCACGCTCGGCCCAGCAGGGTTGGCGTTACTCGCGCGGAGCCACCGTCAGCGTCACTCCCCCGTGCAAAGAAGTCCTCTGCGCTATGCAGGCACTCTACGGCGAAGAACTCGGCATTCAAATGCTCTACATGCGCTCAAAGTTTGGTTTCAACACTTCTCACTTGGCAATGCAGGAAGGTGATGCGTGGCCATCGCAAGACTTAGGCACTGTGATGGCTATGCTGGAAGATATGCCAGACAGTATCCTTCCAATCAACGAAGGCATGCGCTTCTTGCACCTGCCCGCACGTGGACGTGGCGGCGAAGAAATGATCGCCGAATCATTAATGCATGTTTACCTAGGCTGGCACGAACTTAACGAGAGCGAGCAAACCACCAGCCTGGCGCATGAAGTGGGTCACGTCTTCGGTGAAGGAAAGACCGATAAACCGGAATGGTTGAATCTAAGTGGATGGACTAAGAATGCGGCTAATCAGTGGGTCATGGGTCGTCCAGAAACAGCTGTGCTGGGTTACGCACAAACAAATCCCGACGAAGATTTTGCAGAGACCTTTTTTATGTACCGCTACAACGGTGCGGCCTTGAAGCGTCGTCAGCCCGAGAAATATCGTTACATGAAAGAGCGAGTTTTTAATGGCGCTGAGTACGACACAGTCGCTAACTGCTCGGGAGTTCCGTAAATGCGCTTGCTGCTACTTCTTCTCGTCATCTCCACAACGGCCTGGTCACAGGAAGAAACTCCTGAAGAGCAGCGCTTACGTGGTGAATACTCTCGTCGTGCACGCAACGCCCGCTTGCTCGAGGCAACTCAAGAAGCGACACGTGTACTATCTACCATTGATCAGAATGAATTGAACTGTAGCCCTCCTCCTCCGGCGCCTACTATCGCAGAGAACTTGCCCGAGCGTTTTATCGTGGTGGGAGTTTCAGGTTATGGCACTGGTGAGAACGGCGAAGGCGAGCCCTCAGGAGCGCATGACAATCTTCCCCTCTCGGCTGAAATCGCCGGGACCTACCGTCTCACTCATGGGGCGAACAATGCACGACTAGACGAGGTACTCGCCAACTTCAATTGCTCAGGTGGCACTCAAGGCACGGAACGTTTAGGGCTGATCATCATGGCCAACTCCTGGGGCGCGGGCAAAGGAAACAAGTTGGCCAAGCGCTATCAGGAAAGATGTGGCAGAGAGGTCGAACTCTTCGTCATGGTTGATGGCATTACCAAGCCGCTCCCATCAGCCTACGGTAAACGTCCGCCCGCACGCCGCTGCGTGAACTACTACCAAACGCGCAGCACTCTCCACGGGAAAAGTATCGATGGCTGTGAAAACCACGATCTTGATAATCGTTGCACGTCAGGCGGGCTGGCGAACTGTCATATTGAAACTGAGTGGATTGGAACGGCAATGGGTGCTGAGCTGATCAGAGAGCTCGTCAACTAATCCTAGCAAATCTCTCCGTTTTAACGCGTTTGAAATTTTAATTATTTCGCATTTTTTTAACCATTCGCTTGCACGCGAAAGCTGCGTGCTATGATTTTTCTCTATAAAAGGAAGATACATGAAGAAAATTTTAATCCTCGACGACGAAGCTGAAATCCAAGAAATCTGGCTCCACTACTTCAAAAGCTGGGATTTCCTCGCGGAAGTCCACACAGCCTCGAACGGCTCACAGGGACTTAAGATGATTGAAGCCACAGGAACCTACGATCTCATCATCACGGACTACAAGATGCCGGTGATGAACGGACTCGAGTTCATTAAAAATCTCCGGACACAAAACGGCGACTTAGTTACACCAATTTTCTTTTTCACTGGGTATATGCCGGAACTCAAGAACCACATCGACATCTTAGAGAACGTGATGTTCTTCGAGAAACCTATGATTTCTCAGAAGATGAAGACGCATATTTCAACTTGTTTAGAAGAAGTGAAACTCAGCTCAAGAACGGCAGACGCACGCGTGTAGCGCCAGAGATATCGTCAACAACTAGCGAGGATGGAGCACGATCGTCGTCATGATCCCTGAGCCCTGCATCTCAAGAGGTTCGAGCCAGGTCATCTTAAGTCTCGCGAACATGCTCTTTTTCTTTTTCAACCAAGCTGCGTTCACGCCCTTTTGCTTCAGCACATACTCAGACATGAATGGGATCATGATAAAGCCTTCGATCAACGCCGCTTGATGGAAGCCCCAGTTAGTTCGTTCGGCGGCCACACGTTCATCGCCAACCATGAACAAAGGAATACAAGCAGAGGCGCAGTGACGGAACATCTCCACTTCTGTTTTGATGTCACAGGACTTAAGGCCACGATCATTACACTTCGCTTTCAATACGTCGTAGACCTTATTCACGACAGCAATATCTCCACCGAACATATCCAAAACAATTTGCAGATCGAGTCCGGTCTCAATGCGGGTCTTGAGAATGTTCAAGAGAGCACTCTGTGACTCACCATCTGAGATGATGATGACGCCCTTAACTCGTAAGGTTTGTTTGTCGGCCTCGCGGGTGTAGTTCAAGCTGTAACGTTTTTGCGTAAAAGTGAAATTCTGCGCCGAGGCCTGAGCGGCGATAATGAAAAGAAGAATCGCGAGAAGTACTTTCATGGGCCGGACTATAGTAAACTTTAAACACTTTGACGCAGCAAATCATATGCAAGTCCCCCAGGTAAAATTTTCAAACCTCGTCTTTTAAGGTGCCTGAGGCCTGTTCGGTTCTCTATACAAGGACAAAACCTCAGGAGGATTACATGAAACGTTCGTTTCTCATTTTCTGCGCGCTCATTTCTAGCGGCGCATTTGCTCAAGACATCTACTTAGATGACTTCAACTACACCGTGCCAGACATCTCACGTCAGGGTCTGACGAAAGAGACGATCTTTAAAAACATGGAAAGAAGATTCATTAAGCTCGGGAGTTCGATCTGCTCGAACCGTGCTTTGATCTGGGCCCACGACATGAAGCGGGACTACGGTCTTGATTCAGCGAAACTCTTCCTCTTCTACTCTGAGAAAACCGGTGAAGCAGGCGATAAAGTTTGGTGGTACCACGTGACTCCTTTGGTTAACGAGAAAGGAACTCTCTGGACAGTTGATGCGGGCTTCCCAAGCTTCGTTAAAACTCCGTTGTTGCCGAATGACTGGTTCAAGAAGTTCGCTGGTAGCACGAACTGCAAAGAACTCAAAAAAGGCGACGAAGAGTTGATCGAGAAGATGTTCAGCAAGCGTCGTTTCCCGAGTACGACAGCGGCGGGCACGTACGATTGCTACTACACCATCGCTTCAGCTCCTTACTGGACACCTTCAACAGTGGCGCAAGGCATGCTCGATAGAAACCGTGATGGCGTGCCGGGCGACTACAGCCGTACCCGCATCAACTCAAGCGAGCTCATGCAGGCCTGCAAAGAAGCTTCAACTTCTGCGATTGGTGGAATCTTCGGTGGCGCTGAGAAGAAGTGCCGCGAGTACCTCGGACTCTAGTTCATTTATATTAACCAAAGGGAAGCAATTCCCTTTGGTTAGACCCTTCCTTGATTTAATTCTAAACCTGCCACATAATTAACCGATAAGTTAATTAACCAGCAGGTGAATTATGCCCGACCAGCTCAGCCAGACATTCTCCGCCCTCGCCGATCCCACTCGCAGGGCCATGCTCGCGCATCTCTCTAAGGGGGAAGCCAACGTTTCCGACTTGGCCAAGCCCTTCTTGAAAGACATGAGCCTGCCGGCCATCACCAAACATCTCAAAGTTTTAGAAAAAGCAGGTCTAGTTACCAAGACTCGCGAAGCCCAATGGCGTCCCTGCAAAATCAACAGCGAAGGTCTGAAAGACGTCGCAGATTGGATGGAGCAGTACAGGATGTTCTGGGAAGAGAGTTTTGATCGCTTAGAAGCTTACTTAAAAACCGTCACGGCGAATGATAAAAAGAAGGGAAAGAAAAATGCCAAAAAATCCAAGTAACGAAATTAAAATCACGCGCATCTATGATGCCCCCGTGAAAGCAGTCTGGGACGCGTGGACGGATCCTAAGCAGGTCGCGAAATGGTGGGGGCCACGCGGCTTCACGATTACTACGCACAGTAAAGATTTGCGTCCCGGCGGCACATGGGACTACATCATGCATGGGCCGGACGGCACGAACTGGGACAATCTCACGACGTACCACGAAGTCGAAAAGTACAAGCGCCTCGTCTATGACCATGGTGCCAGCAAAGAGCGCCCGCCTCTTTTCCGCGTTGAGGTCAACTTCGCAGAGAAGAACGGCAAGACCACCATGGATATGACCATGACGCTCAAGACTCCTGAGGATGCTGAACAAATTAAGAAGCACATCAAGCAGGCCGGCGGAAACGCGACCTGGGATCGTCTGGCAGAATTCTTGGACGATGAAACTCTGTGCAAAAAAACTTTCGTTATCAATCGCACTTTTGATGCACCGTTGGCGACGATATTTAAGATGTGGACTGATCCAGAGCATCTAACGAAGTGGATGCCACCGACGGGACTGAATATGCAATTCATCAGCGGTGAAATCAAAGTCGGCACCACCGCCATGTATGCCATGGGGAACCATGAGTTCACCATGTACGGAAAATCGAGTTACCAAGAGATCAGCGCTCCTCATCGCATCTCATTCATTCAGCAGTTCTGTGATCAGAAGGGCAATATGGCCCGTCACCCAGGAGCTCCAGTGTGGCCGGAGACCTGGCTCACAACAGTGTCACTCGCTGAGGAAGGACCCGAGCAAACTCGCGTGACGATGACCTCTGAAGTCTGTGGCAACTTCACGCCGGAAGAGCTGCAGGCGTTTATTGATGAGCGCGCAGGCATGACTCAAGGCTGGACAGGATCATTCGACAAACTCGAAGACTATCTCAAGTAGCATAAAAAAGGGCCCCGAAGGGGCCCTTTTTTCTATTCTTCTTTTTTCTTCTCTTCGCCTTCGCCGTTATCCGGATGCTCGTAGTACATCAAGAAGTCCTCTGGATCTTCTGGATTGATGAACGCCACTTCCACCACATCTTGACCGAGAGACTTCGACGCATCAAACACATCGATGAAAAGCCCGATACGACCTTGCACGATGGAAGCCGTCTTCTCATCACTCTCCGTTGATTGCAGCAAGAACATACCGTCGCGAGGCTCGATAGCCTTGAATTCGCCTTTCAAAAAAGCTGACAAAGGACTGGTGAAGACGCGCTCACGTTTCTTAGGATTGCCTTTGCCGTATTTTTCGTTGATCACGAATGAAGCTGTGTCGCCGTCTTCGTTTTTACCCAGGTTCAACACGACGTCATCTTTTTTGCCGTACTGAGAAAGGTAGGGCCCACGAAGATACTGCTTTCTCCAGGTCGAATCGAGCTTTGCTTTTTCGTAGGCAAGCTTCGCTGTACCGTACTGAATGCCATTGCGTTTTTTGTCGTCTTTCTTCGGAAAGAAGATTTCTTTCGGTTCGCCTTGTTTCACGCTGCTGATGGTGGCGCCCTCCATAACGTTCTTCAAACCTTCGCTTTCATCCAAGGTAAGGATGCGAGGCTCACCTTCTTTTTTGGCAACGATTTGATCGCCCACCACTGAAAGTGGCCAGAGCTCGAACGTGTTCTCTTTTTGCCCTGGGTTCACCTCGTAGGCCGAGATGTTGCGGCTGATGCTATTCAAGAAGCCGAAGCGGCGAGCGAGGAATGGAATCTTATTTGAAATAATGTAACTAGGCGCCATCTTGAGGAGGTCGACATACTCGACTAAAACCGCCGTGTATTTCCCTGGCTCGCCTTCCGTTGGGTGGAAGTAGATGCGGATGGCCGCTTTGTTCGGTCCCTTGCGTGGTGATTTGTAGTCGGCCACACCCAAATAGTGACCCGTAAGATCCTTCTCTACAGACGAGAGTTTACGAGAATTTAGATTGGTGCTTGCGCATGACACCATCAACATCAGTGTCGCCAGAAAAGAGAAAAATTTCATTGAGTCTCCTCGACTTAAATTAAGCTTCAAAAAGTATGTCACGCACCCCTATGAGGGTAAAGGACGACACTTTTTTCCTTGATGCCTGTAGTCTGCCTTGCCGCCATTTTATACAATATCGCCTATGAATAAACCGTTTACGCCCCCTACCACTGTTCCAGACCTCTTAAGAAATCTTAAGCCCCCTAAAACGGCGGTGGTGACCGGTGGCATGCCCTACGCCAATGGCCCCATTCACTTAGGCCATATGGCCGGCGCCATCGTTCCACCGGATATTATGGCGCGCTACCTTCGCATGTGGTTGGGTAAAGACAACGTGCTGTTTGTTTCTGGCAATGATGATCACGGATCAACCTCTGAAGTCGCGGCACTGAAGGCAGGCCAACCGGTGCGCGAATTCATCGACATGATTCACGACAAACAAGTGGCGACCACCAATCGCTACGGCATCTCTTACGATATTTTTTCGGGTACCTCACGTCCAGACTGCTACCCGACTCACGTGGAAACTTCACAAGAGTTCATGACGAAGTTGTGGAAGAACGGCATGCTGGAGAAAAAAACCACCAAGCAGTGGTTTGATCCCAAACTCTCGCGCTTCTTGCAAGATCGAAATGTGACAGGAAAATGCCCGAATACTAACTGCACCAACGAAACTGCTTACAGCGACGAATGTGAAGTGTGTGGCACGCAGTACGATCCTTCGCAGTTGATCAATCCAAAATCATCACTCTCCGATGCGACGCCTGAACTCAAAGATACAGACCATCTGTGGCTGGATATGTGGAAAGTCGGCGATCAACTCACTGAGTGGATCAAAAGCAAACAAAACAAATGGCGCAAGTGCGTCTTCAATGAAGTCTTCGAGACGGTGCAGCCCGCGTTGCAATTTGATAACACTCACGAGCCCGTTTTCAAAGAGATGCGTCCGACGTTGCCCAAGCATAAGTCGCGCTACGCTCCCGGCAAAAAAGTTGTCGTGCAATTTGAAAACAAAGCGGACTACAACGCGGGTTCAAAAATGCTCGCTGACGCTGGCATCGCCACGCAGCCCATGAATGGCTGGGCCCTGCGCTCCATCACTCGTGATGTGACTTGGGGTATTCCTGTCCCCGCCGAGATTGATCCGGCGATGAAAAATAAAACTCTTTATGTGTGGCCTGATTCGTTGATTGCACCGATCTCATTCACAAAAGTCGCGCTGAAACAAAAAGGCCGTGACCCCAAGGAATACGAGCGCTTCTGGAAAGATCCTGAGTCGAAGATTTACCAGTTTCTGGGCCAGGATAACGTGTATTTCTACGTGCTCATGCAAGGCGCGATGTGGTTCGGCGTGAAAGACAACTGGACCATGACAGATGTGTACTCGGTGTTTCACTTGATGGTGAACGGCGAGAAGATGAGTAAGTCACGAGGTAATTTCTATTCGGCCGATCAGCTCACGGAAGAGATGGGCTTTCACGCAGATCAGCTGCGCTACTTTCTTTCAACTTTGGGTCTTGCTGACAAACAATCCAACTTTGATTTCGAAACCTTCAAAGAGCGTAACAAATTCCTCGCGGGCCCGATGAATGCGGCGATGGAGAAACCGATCTCTGCTGTGCACTCACAATTTGGTGGCAAGGTTCCTGAAGGCAAACTTCTCGAGAAAGCCGAGAAAGAAACATTCAAAATCGTACAGCTCTATTTGAAAAATATGGAGAAGGCCGACTACGTCACACTCTTGGGCATGATCGAAAACTACGCACGCTTAGTTAACTCGATGTTCGTGCAGTACAAACCCCACGATGACCGCGCACCACTCGAGGGTCGCCAAGACGCGCTCTACACGTGTTTTTACGTGTTGAAGAATCTTATGATCATGCTGCATCCCTTCGCACCTGCGACCATGGAGAAGTTGCGCCATTCGCTGAATCTGCATGAATCAGTGTTCACCCTCGAACAATTGGGAACACCGATTCCAGCAGGCCATAGCATTGGACAGAAGCAGCAGTTCTTCCCGGCCGTCGATGGGGCGAGCGTCGAAGACTAATGAGTCGCGACAGCTTCAGCGATAGAGGCTTCCATATCTTCGATGATGTCAGAGACGAGACCTGACTTATCACCTAAGAACCACGTCAGAGGTTTGGCGAGGATTGATGTTTCAGGCAACGGCTCGCCGTTTTCATCACGAAGCATGTCGGCCATATCCACAACGTACAATGTCGCAACGTTTTGTGGTTTCACTCCACGGCCCTTATTAATCACATAGTATTCAATCTCGTGTTCATCACCATGATTGAGAACTGCACCTACGAAATCAGCTTTCGCTGCAGCTCTCAATGAAGCAGGATTCTTGCTGGTGCCGTTGATGACAGCTTTGAGTAAATCTTTGCGAGTTGAAGTGTAAGCATCGTTGGCTTCTTCGTACTCAGGAAGTGACTCCGCAAGCTTTGCCATGCAGGCTTCAGCGTCTTTAAGAGTTTTCACATTACAAGTTACGGCCTGGGCTGAGGCGGACAAAAGAAGTGCGGCTGAAACGAGAAGGGTTTTCATGAGGGGGTCTCCTGTGTTTGGAGACCAATTAGCAAAGGCCAGAACCCCCTGTCCTGGCCTTTGTAGAAATTACAAGCGTGGCTTACGAAGAACTGGAACTTTCATGGGGATAGGGATTTTACGCATCACTCGACGAAATGAGCTCGAGGTTGAGCAGGCCGCGGTAGCATCCAAGAATTCCACATTCTCGATGGCCCCAGCAGGAGTTCCGCTGCCGATATAAACAGTGTGAACGACAGTGACTTCGTAGCTGCACTGACTGGTGGCCGATTTGACGTGCTCGAGTTTCACTCGTGCGCTGGTGATCATGTAGTCGGGGCAACTTCCGCCCCCGGCGGCGCCTTCGTATTCAAGTGCGTAGTCAGTAACAGTCACGCCTGAAGTGCTAGGCAGAAATAAGCCGTTGTAGCTCGCTGCGTGAGCCACCAAAAGGTTCTTGGTGTAGTTCTCGTCGACTTCCATGGAACATGCGAAACCCTTGGCTGCGGCGATCATGAGTACAACGAATAATGCGATCTGTTTCAACTGTTCCCCCCTGGTTAGTTCCTACTTAGAACATATCCAAGGCATTCTGCCTGTGAAGCCAGATAATTCAGACAAATACTCAATGAAAACTGGGGACAAGTTGGGACTTCGCAGGAGCAGTTCGCACCGTCTCCTGCGTCAAAAGTTACTTGTAAAACTTCTTCGCGAGATAATCACCGAGACGTTTGCCGGCCTCAATATCAGAGGGATGATGAACGCCACCCAGTACACGGTTCAGTGCTGCTTGATCGGCGCGCGCCATGAACTTTTCCGCACGCGATGGATAGCGCAACGAGAGCACGCGGCCATAAAGACGCGCGAGCGTGGTGTGACCACTTGGGTATGAACTACTCTTCTCTGTTTCAATGCAAGGCTTGATGTCGCTGTTGCGATCGTAAGGTCGAGGACGATCGTACATACTCTTAGCGCGCGCACTGTTGATCCCGGCAATGGCAGCTACGCGCAGAAGACGCACAGACAAGTAAGCAATCTCTTTCTTTGTGAGCACATCACCGAAGAAACTCTTGAGCGTTTCATTGTTACTTTGTTTGGCGGCCGCCAGGCATTCAGCTTCTGTGCGCTGATCTTGCCAATCCAGCAGGATGGAATCATCCAGCGCTTCATCTGCGCTGCCGACCTCAGGATAAGGACCCACCACTTCTCTGATCTCAGCTTTTGAAATGAAAAGGAAATTGGCCTGGGCCTGGGTGCTAAAAATGAGAATACCGATAAGTGCGAGCGTCTTCATAAACCTCCGTGTCGATGAATGCTGAGCTTAGACTATCGCGAGAAGCGCATTTCACACAAGTTTCCGACTGTTTTTGTCCGAAAATTGTCTTCGTATTCTCAACCTGCCTACAATGGTTTCATGAAAAACTTTATCGCTACTCTCTTGCTCGCTCTTTCTTTCTCTGTGGCCCACGCGCAGTCAGAGCTGGAGGCGAAATCTTTTCCCAACCTTGTGAAGCAGATCGAGCAGACGACTTTCACCTACGTAGAAACCGGTAAGATGTTCGGTTTTGTTTCAACTCAAAGCTGCATGTTTGAAAGCGCAGACCTCATCGTCTTTAGAAACTACTGCTTTCCTGTTCGAGTCTACCCAGCTCAGGGCTACACGATTGTTTCCAAAGAATTTGGGGTCATTGATCTCTATGAAGAAAATATGGATGGCTTCCTCAAACGAGACATCAATATTTCACAGTTTCCGGCCATACTCGCGCCTTACCTGAATTCTCCGTTGCCTGATTTGGGCATGAACGATTACTCACTGATGTTCGAAAAAATGTACCAGCACTACTTTCCTGGCTGCTGGTCGACGAATTTCTCGTACTACACTGAGACTATGGACGCGAATTGCTCAAAACCAACTGAGAGCGTCATTGGCTTTGCTCAGTGGGCACAAGAGACGCAAGCTATTGTGAATAATGAAGTTGAATGGCGTGCATTGATCAAAGCGTTGAACGCGAAGTTTAAAAACTAAAACTTACATTGTTGACCATCCCATTCGTACTTCTCTACCATCTAGGTATCTCAAACAAACAAGGAAGTTTAAATGAGAGCCCTACTCGTTCTTTCCCTCACAATCTTCACTCACACGGCCTGGGGCTGGGGCTCACAAGGCCACAAAATTGTCGCGCAAGTCGCAGAAAATAATCTCACCGCAAAAGCTAAGCTCGCCGTGGCGAAAGTCCTTAAAGGACAAACGCTCGCTGATGTAGCGAACTGGGCTGACTCAATTAAAGCCGACTCTGACTGGGTTCATACTAAGCCTTGGCACTTCGTCGATATCCCAGATGGTCAAGACTACGGCTCTGCAGAGCATTCCCACGAGGGTGACATCGTCACTGCCATCACTGAAATGATTGCTGTGATCAAGAGCAGCAGCACAACTGCACTCGAGAAAGAAAACGCCTTGAAGTTCATCGTCCACTTCGTCGGCGATATTCATCAGCCTTTGCACGTCGGTCGTCCTGATGATCGCGGCGGTAATTCCACACGTGTAAAATTCGAAGGCAAAAGCACTAACCTTCATGCGGTCTGGGATTCAGCATTTATCAAAAAATCAACTCTGACCTATGCACAGTATGCCGAAGCACTTGAACCGAAATCTTACGTGCTCGCTCCCTACGACCTCCCGGAAATTTCTTTCAGCAAGATCATTCAAGAATGCATGGGCGCACGGGTGGATATTTATAATTTCGGCGCAGATCATGTACTTTCTAATCAGTACTACAAAAAGAACCTCGCACTGATGAACTCTCAATTGCTCGTGGGTGGCAAACGCTTGGCGGAGATCCTGAACAAGGTCTACCGATAGAGTCGATAGAACTCAGTCGGCACACCTTTCAGCATGATTCCTCGATCGAACACCATACCGAGTTTCGCAGCGATTTTTTGCGAGGCCACATTATCCGGCGTGATCGTGGCCGTGACTTGCTCGAACTTCAGTACATCAAACCCATAGCGCACGAGCCCCTTGGCGAGCTCAAATCCAAACCCCTGACCCCAGGCTGACTCTCTCAAGCGATACGTGATGTCTACTAAGGCTTCGCCGTCACACTCCCAAGGAGTAAGTCCGCCAAGGCCAATGAGCTGTGACGTATGCCACACGCCCCACTTTGTCTTATTCGTATGAATCCATTCTTGAGCGGCCTTCACATCAGTCTGCCGATAATCCGTGATAGGAAACAAGCGAAAGCCCTCATCTCGCGTGAGATCATAGAATGCCGGCGCATCCGAAGCCGTTAAAGGCTTGATTATCAGTCGCTCTGTTGTGATCAAGACCACTCCTCGCCGGGTAAGTTTTTCAGCATTATAGCTGGATCAAAGTCGAGATGCTAGCTTGCGGCCATTCACCCTATCGGAGTTTTTTATGCGTCGTCTTTTCGCACTCGTTCTTCTTTTTACCATGTCGGCCCATGCAGCTGACCTTGGTATGGCCACTTGCCGCGGCAACTTTGAACAAGGCCAAGCATCATGGCGTCGCAAGGTGCTCTTCAATGGCCAGGCCTTCTCTTTGTGGAATGACAATGATCGCTATGAGCAAAATTTCTACTACATGAATGAGTACCAGCAGCTTCCCAGCGGCAATATCCGTGGCGAGCGCAAAGGTTCATCAAGCTTTAACGAGTTTCACTACGTAGTGGAAGCAAGTCGTACAATGGTTAAGCTTTGGGAGATGTCGACTCCGCACCACAGCCGAGTGAAGATCACGCACTATGCGGAATGTGTGCTAGATAAACCGATGACAGAAGCCAAGTTCGAAAGCTTAAAGCGCAACGTCCTTCTCTAAACTCTTTCTAAAAAAGAAAGGCCACCTTTCGGTGGCCTTTTTATTTTTCATTTAGCTTTTACTATTCGCAGCGCTGAACGCGGCAGTTGTTCGCGTATGAATTCGCTTCACAGGCGTTGCGTCCTTGGTACTCCGCTTCGAGACGAGTAGCACCGGTTACGCGGTACGACTTATTCGAGATCGGGTTTTCGATCAAGCATACGAATGGACGCTGGCGACGAATCGGATCCGCTTGCTCACAGGTCGCGTTGCTGCAGTTGTTGCTATAAGACTGAGCGGCACACAGACGCTGAGCTTCGTAGCTCGCACGGATGCTGTTTTCCCCCTTGCCCAAGTACGACTTATTGCTGATTGGATTTCTCACCATACAGGCCTGTTCACCTTGGCGCTCGTTAGGATTCGAGCACTCGAGAGAATTGTCAGCGCAGTTATTGTTGTAAGACTCTTTCGAGCACGCGTTACGCGCAATGAACTCTGCCTCTAGCAAACTCTGTGCCTCGCCGAGGTAAACTTTGTTCGTGATGGTATTCTTCATTTTGCAAGCGAGGTTCTGGAATCCGGTCACAATGGTCTCACGCTTAAAGACACGGCAGTTGTTAGCGTAGCTCTCAGCTTCGCAGGCCGAACGTGCTTGGTATTCGGCATCGATGTCGGAGAACGACTTACCGAAGTAAACCTTATTGGTGATCGAGTTCTTAAAGATCACACCATACTCCGCTTCTTGGCCGCCGCCCCAATCATTCACCTGTTCATCATTCAGCATGAGAGTGATCGACTTGACTGAAAAATCTAGCGGATCAAAACGAAGGCTGATGTCGCCGATTTCTAGAGTTGGGATGTTCAAAGAAATGTAAACGTGTTGGACCGGAGTCACTGAAGTTACGAACAATGATTCAAGACGATTGCCGCGATGGAAGAAATCGACGGTGCCGCGAGCACGTGGGTTCGTCTTATTGATTTCAACCAATGCACCTTTAATAAATGGAGCTGTCATCTGTTGGATCTGTTCCGGATTACGGAAGATCTTAGCAAATGAGATATTGCCGTTATCACGATTGTTATTAATGTTACGAGTAAAGTAGTAGCCGAATTCGCGGCCACGGGCCTGAGCGACTTCACGTTTAGATTCTGGAACTTGTGCGCAGCCAGCGAAAAGCATTACCACTGCCAATAAAAGCGTCTTCATAAAGAAATCTCCTTGGTTTTGAGAGTATTCTACAACAAAACTTTTCTCAGATGCCGTCTGTCCATTTTACTCAACCTTAAAAAGTTGGCGATCTTTCTGGCGGCCATCTTGCTACGCATTTTTTGAATTATCCGCTAACTCACCAGAACGTTAAAGCTTTGGGCCTAAGGCCCTTGCGATTTGGTGAGATCAGTCCACCGCACTTATCATCCTCAAAACCCAGCGGCGGCGGCACGTACGTAGGACAAACACGCTGGAACTCTAGTTCAAGAGGACAAGTTATGAACACGAAGAGACTCGTTACCACTCTCGCTCTCGCTATCGTTGCTACGGCTTGTGAAACTCCTATTAGTGATCCGCTCGAAGCCCTCAATGATTTAGTCAAACCTATGGGTTACATCGGTTGGCAAAATCCCTTAAAGAACACCACGACTGGAACCATGGTCGGCGGACGCCCTTCAGCAGTATCTTTTGTCGCTCCTGCCAGTGATTGCTTCGGCGAAGAAGTTCATCGCTTCGAAGATTTCTCTGAATACTCCACAGTCAAAACCTACAACTTTCACGGGAGCTTGGGCTTCCTTCTTGCTGGTAATCCAATTTTGAGTGCAGGCCTAGGACTCAACAAAAGTGTTTTCGTCCAAGTTGAACTCTCAGGCCTTACGACAGAATACATGAGCTCGATTGATGTCACAGATTGGTATCAAAACGGCATGAGCAATACCTGCAAGCAGTATTTGAATGATGTGGGCTTTGTCATGCAGGCGCTTAAGGCCGATAAACTCAAAATCACCTTCGCCAAGAAGAGCGGTGTGGCGATCAATCTTGATGCGGACAACATCAGCCAATACATCGGCATTGCTTTGGGCGTTGATTGGTCTATTCAAGACAACACGACGATCGTGATCAACACTCCGAAGTACATCGGCTACCAATTGGGTCGCCTCCGCCTCGATGACGAAGGCCGATCACTTTACAGAGCAGTGAGCACAAAAGACGACAAGTACGTTTTCGAACGCATCGCTCTGTTTGATGCGCCAGAAGAAGTTCCAGCAAAATCCCTGGTTAAGAGCGCACAGAAGACTGACGCCTATTCGATTTACAAGTAATTTGAGTGGGACGGGAGGGAAACCTCTCGTCCTTTTCTCTCTCTCGTCCTAAAATCCTGTCAGATGTATAAGCTGCGACCCTACCAACAAGAAGCCGTGGACAACACGGTGAAGTACTTCCAAAAGAAGCGTGACCCAGCGGTCATCGTGCTTCCGACGGGTGCTGGTAAAAGTCTGGTGATCGCTGAACTGACAAAAATCGCCAAGGGCCGCGTCCTTGTTCTGGCCCACGTCAAAGAACTCGTTGAGCAGAACTATCTTAAATTCAAAAGCTATGGTCTCGAGGCCGGTATTTTCTCTGCAGGCCTGGGTAAAAAAGAAACCGAAGAGAAGGCCATCTTTGGCAGCATTCAATCCGTCGCTCGTGCAGGAGATGACTTCTTTGAAGGCTTCTCCCTGTTAGTCATTGATGAATGCCACCGCGTGAATGAAGAGGGCGATACTCAGTATCAAGAAGTGATTCAGAAACTTCGCACCAGCAATCCCCATATTTGTATTCTTGGTCTGACCGCTACGCCTTATCGTTTAGGCCTGGGCTGGATTTATGAATACTCCCACGTCGGGGAACTGAAGACCGAGCAGAAGCGCTTCTTCAAGCATTGCCTGTTCGAGCTGCCGCTCTCATTCATGATCAAAAATAAGTTCCTCACGCCTCCGGTGAAAGTGGATATTCCGGTCACGTGTTATGATTTCTCTGAACTCTCTGAGAAAGATCGCATGTACACCATGGCCGAAGTCGAAGAGCTGCTTAAAAGCCAGAAGCGTCTTACGCCGCTGATTGTGAAAAATATCATCGACATTACAGAGCGCTTTGACCGCCAAGGGGTGATGATTTTTTGCGCGACCATCAAACACGCACAAGAAGTGCTCTCCTACCTTCCTACAGATGAAGCCCGTTTGGTAATTGGCGATACAGATCTCGCTGATCGCGCGGACATTATCGAAGACTATAAAAATAAAAAGTTTAAGTACCTGGTGAATGTCTCTGTTCTTACCACTGGTTTTGATGCGCCCCATGTGGATTTGATCGCCATTCTTCGTCCTACAGAGTCCAACGGGCTCTACCAACAAATCATCGGACGTGGTTTGCGCTTAGATAAGGGCAAGATCGATTGCTTTGTGCTGGATTATACCGGTATGGGGCATGATATTTATGCGCCAGAGATCAGTGATAAGAAACCCAAGGAATCCGTCGCCGTGCACGTACCTTGCCCTGATTGTGGTTTTGAGAATAGCTTCTGGGGGCTAGTGGATTTTGATGGTGATGTTGTGGAGCACTTTGGGCGAAAATGCCGTGGCGCTAAATTGAATGAGCGCACGTTAGAACCGATGCCTTGTGGCTATCGCTACCGCTTTAAGCTTTGCCACGCCTGTGGAGCTGAGAATGATGTGACGGCGAAACAATGTGATAAATGTCTGGCGACTCTTATTGATGCCGACGCGAAACTGAAGCAGGCCAAACTCTCAAAGAATGCCCATGTGCTCACACCGGAAAAGATCACCTTTGATGAGCGGCTGGATAAGAACTCTAATCCCTACTTAGAAGTGCGCTACTACGATGCGGATGCCCAGTACTTATCTGAGGCGCATTTCTTTACCCACTCATCATCGTTGAAGAAATTTCAGATTAACTTTCTACGCTCCCATTTGCGTCGTCCGGAACTCTCGCCGGATATTCAAAGTGCCAAGGATCTGATCAAGATTCAGAAGCAGTTGCGTTTGCCCGCATTTGTAATTGCCCGCAAACAAGAGAAGTACTGGAAGATTACCGAAAAGGTTTTTTCGGAAGAGCTGTAATGGCCTGAGTCGCCGCCTCTCTTACCGCTTTACGCTCGTCATCTGTCGCCAACTCAGCAAGTTTCTTCTTGGCCTTGACTGCACCTAGTTGACCACATGCGATGCACGCCGTTTGACGGATATACCATTGCTCATCTAAAAGGCATTTTTGAATTTGTGGAATCACCGCCTTGTCTTCAAACTCCATCAGACAATAAAGCGCATTGACTCGCACACCACCACTCTCATCTTTGAGCATCGCTACAATTGCACGCAAACCGTTCTTGTACTTCATTCGGCGCAGGCCCTTGAGGGCATGGAGTCGCACGGTCATTCGTTCATCTTTAAGTGCCGCAACAAGCACTGGTGCCGCTCGTTTATCACCGATGCCACCCAACGCCTGAAGAGACCATTTACGAATGCGAGGAGAAGTCAGGTCTTTAGCTGCCGCTAGCAGCAATGGCACAACTGCAGGTCCAGATTTAATAAGAGCACTGATGACTCTCTCGGCGGTCTTGTCACTAGAGGTATTAAGCTTCTTGATCAGCTCTTCGGTTTTCAAGGCTACTTCCCTTTCTCCAACATCACCGCCACCTGCAATCCACCGCTACTCACATTCACCTTCAGACCTTTGTTGGTCGCACGGCACATAAGTCCACCCACTTCAAAATGCGTGAACTTACCGTCCTGCCAATCGTAGTGAATGAATACGCCTAAGTCTGAGATGACTTTTTTGGAACGAGAAAGAATGCCATTCACATCAATTGTATTAAGCAGGGTCTTCTTCTGAATCACCCACTCATGCTGTCTCTTCGCTGGGATTTTCTTAATCCACTTTAAGAGTTCTTTATCCATGAAGACCTGCTCGCCGCCACAGCCATCGGTATGCTTAATGACATACTCACCGTAGTTGTCGCGAGCTTCATCGAAATTTCCTGCGAGGCTGAAGGCCGGCAAGATTGCATCGTTCAGCTTCTCAGCAGAGCCCAAAAGCTTGCGACGAAGGTTCTTATCACTTAACAGGATAAGGACGGTCTTAGAGGCAATCAGTGTCGTGATAAACGGGCCGTACTGAGGTGTTTTTGATCGGATCATCTGCGCGTAGACATCGTGATCGCGTTTGAGATCATCCAAGGTAAACGCGAAGCTCATGTTAAATGCATCCGGTTTGAGTTTGCCGAGCTTCACGTGACCATTGCTGTAGGTGAAGGGAGCGCGTTCCAGGAGCGGAAAGTCTTTGTGATTGATTTTGCATTTGTACTGCGACGGAGAAATCAAATGCAGGCGGCTTCCTAGCTCAAGTGCTCTCAAGCGAAGTTTCTCTTCATCCCAGTTATAGCAATCATACTGCAGGCGCACGATATCTTTCCCGAGGCGTTGCATGTTGCGCACTTCCGCTGCGGCAGTATCTAGCGCGATAGCTTTTTTCTTAAGCTCGGGAATGAGTTCCATGAGTGTTTCTTGAAATACGTTCGAGCGCGCCAATCCATCAAAACCAATCTCGTTCACTTCGAGCAGCTTGGGTGGATTATTCTTTTTCGGCTCGCCAACGATCGCCATGTCAAAACGAAAGCTACCCGTGAGCCGCTTCGGTTGATGCTTGAGAACCTTCAGCTCATTGATGAGATAGTTGCGTAGCGGACCTTCAGGAACGATGGCCTTGATCTCTGACTCAGGGAGAGAGATTACTTTCAATAGAAACGTCGTGATGTCCTTGCATGTCTTCTCGATCACCGGAAAATAAGATTCTGGAATCAAACGCGGAGTAATGGAGAAATCATCATCGGCGATTCCTTCCAAGTGATGATCGACGAAGGTATTCCAGATCGCCGTCTTGTGATCCTCGTTGTCGTATCTGTTTAAGATCCGTTGCGTGCTTTTTGAAGGAGTTTCGTGGTAATAGTTTTTGAAATTCATTGATTAAGTATAGAACCGGCCTATCTACTGGGCAACGCGACAAAGCAGCGAGGATACAAAAATGATCGACCCAAAAATCTACGCCCTCTATGACGAATACTGCCACTCTGGCATGAGCCGCCGAGATTTCCTCGCCCGAGCCGCGGGCCTCGCCGTCACGGGTTATGCCATGGCGCAGGCCTTGTTGCCCGATTACGCCAGCGCGCAAGAAGTAAAACCGACCGATGAGCGTATTTATACAGAATACGTAACCTATGACTCCGTCGGTGGTAACTCAGGAAAAATGAAAGGCCTTCTTGCCCATCCAAAAGGACAAGGACCTTTCCCGGCAGTTCTCATCGTGCACGAAAACCGCGGTCTTAATCCCTACATCGAGGATGTCGCACGTCGTGCCGCCCTCGCTGGGTTTGTGGCCTTGGCACCGGACGCATTGAGTGTGGTCGGTGGTTATCCAGGTAATGATGACGACGGGAAAATCATGCAAGCCAAGCTTGATCGCAACAAGATCCTCGTCGACATGAAAAACAGTGCCTATTTTTTGAAGAAACACTCGCTCTCAAATGGCAAAGTCGGCGTCACCGGGTTCTGCTTCGGTGGCTGGGTTTCAAATGCTCTTGCGGTTGAGATGGGTTCAGATCTCTTCGCCGCGGTTCCATTCTACGGTCGTGCGCCAGAGAACTTGAGTGATGTCTCCAAGATCAAAGCGAAGCTCTTGATTCATTACGCAGAAATTGATGATGGTGTGAACGCTACCCGCGAAGGGTACCAAGAAGCGTTGAAAAAAAGTGGTGCAAGCTTTGAACAGTACACCTACAAAGTTACGCAACACGGATTCCACAACTACTCAACCCCGCGCTATGAGCAAGGTGCCGCGAAGCTTGCGTGGGAACGAACGACCGAGTTCTTTAAGAAGACTTTGAATTAAGCTGCCCACAGGCCGCCAGAATGTCGTGTCCCTTCGTGAAGCGCACCAGCGAAGGCACATCATACACATCTAGCCACGCCTTGAATCGATCGACCTCTTCGCGTGTGGGACGTTCGTACTTCGCCCCAGGAAAGGGATTAAACGGAATGATATTCACAAAGGCGCGTTTGCCCTGAAGTCGCTCGCCTAGTTGGCACGCATCCACTTCTGCATCATTGAAACCCTTCGCAAGGAGGTATTCGTAGATCACAAAGCTCTTCTTCTTTTTCGGAATCTTATCAATGGCATCCAGAACTTTCTCCACCGGATATTTCGCATTAATGGGAATGAGTTCGTTGCGTTTTGCTGTATCCATTGAATGCAACGACAGCGCAATGTTCACACCCGGCATTTCATCCTTCCAACGCTCAAGTCCCGGCAAAAATCCTGCGGTAGATACAGTGATCTTATCAGCGGCATAACACAGTCCGTGCTGCGTGATAAAAATCTCAATGGCCTTACGAACAGAATCAAAATTATGCAACGGCTCGCCCTGACCCATAAACACCATAGTTGAGATACGATCATCATCCGGGCGATTTTCAGTCAGCCATTTCTGAGCTGCGAGCAGCTGCCCAACAATCTCGTGTGTTCCAAGGTGCCGCTCAAGACCTTGCAAGCCTGTATGACAGAAACTGCATTTCATCGCACAGCCCACTTGCGAGGAGAGGCAGATACCGTATTTCTTATTCGATGGGATGAGGACTGTTTCAATCTTGCGGCCATCATGCAGCTTGAACAGAAACTTCACTGTGCGATCATCAGACTCTTGAATGGTGTCGATCTCAGGCAGAGCAAAACTCAGATTTTCTTCGATGAACTTTTGTGAAGCCTTGGCGAAATCTTCCGTGCAAGGTTCGAACTGGCGCAACTTATAGTGCCAATTGAAAAGCAATGTCGCGCCCGAGACAGAAAGCCCCTGGGAGACGAGCAACTCTTTCAACTCATCAAGTGTGTACTGATAAAACGAAGTTTTCAGACAGGCAACTCTAGACGCCCATCAGGATAGCGCGCAAAGCGCTGCGTCCCTGGGCCATGGATCATGTCTTCACGCTTCCACTTCCAACCGCCAAATTGAGTTTTCTGATAATCCGCAAATGTCTGCGCGATCTCTTCGCGCGTGTTCATCACAAACGGGCCATGCTGAACTACCGGCTCGCCAATTGGCTTTGCTTCTAATAGCACAAATTTCAAATTGGTAGTCGCTTTCACAGTCAAGGCAACATTCGGCTCAATCATCACCGCCTGCTTGCCTTGAATACCTTCGCCGTTCACAGTCGCCCCGTTCCCTTCGAAGAAATACAGACTGCGGTTCACGCCTTGTTTGCCCGCGAACTTAAACTCTCCGCCTGTTTGCAACTTCACTAAAAAAATATTCACGTTGTTGCTTGGGTCAGCCGCCAAAGAATTCTTCGGCGCTTCGAAGTAGCGCTTGCCTTCGTACTCGCCGCTCACAATTGTGACCTCACACTTGTCTGTCTTGATACGCGGAATTTTTTCCGACCACAGCATCTTGAAATCGGCCGGCACCATTTTATTTTTCTTCGGCAGGTTGAGCCAGATCTGGAAGAGCTCCAGCGTGTTTTCTTTGTCGGTGTGCAAGAGCGGAAACATCTCCGAGTGCTGCACGCCCGAGCCGGCGGTCATCCATTGCACGTCCCCTTCACCGTAGCGGCCAGCGGCGCCCAAGGAATCTGCATGATCGGCGTAACCGCGACGGACGATGGTGATGGTTTCAAAACCACGATGCGGGTGCACAGGAAATCCCGGAATCTCTGCGCCGTGATAAATGCGAAAGCCATCCTTCTCAGCAAAGTCAGACCCCATCTCACGGCCGGCGAAGTGTTTCGCTTCGAGACCTAAATTCTTATTGCCCGCTGGATAGCGATCCAGATGATGCGCACAAAAGAGAAACGGCTCTTGGGTTGGCCAGTGAAGATCAATGGGCGTGGTGCTTTTAATCATAGATTGTGGCCTCAGAGCGGGGTTGAGAATGCTTCTCGCCCAAGCGGTAAAGGGAAAAAGCGCGAAAAGTGCGATGAGATTGCGGCGGTTCATGGCTTTAATTTTTGCATAAAATCATCAAAGGCCTCAACTCTACCTTCACCTTCGCACCATGATTTTACTTTTTCGAAGTTAATAGGATGCCGTTTTGCAATCATAACCGCTTGATCAAGACAGTTCTTTGCTTTGAAATGAATATATGAAGCGAGGCGATCCCGGACTGAGTCTGTTGGACTATACATTTTAATTCGAACGCCATCTTCATCAAACTCAGCAGGAATGATCGCATTATCTTCACCAATGGTAGCCGGAAAATAGAAAAACTCTAGATAGAGATGCTTGCAATCAGGATGATTGTAATGACGTGTGTGTTGAACAAATCCTAAACCACTTAACACTTTATTCAGTTTCGTTCGAGAGAGATCATTAAGAACAAAATCTAAATCACCGGAAATATACTCGCCGTCAGTATAGATCGAAGCGACGGCTCCCCCAACAAGAATTACGTCTACATCGTTGCGTGCGAGTTCACTTGCAACCAACCGCCAGAGTTCCTCTATCGAACAAGTTTTGTAATCAATTTTTTTCATAAGTCCTTATGATCGGCTTCCCTTTCGCCCTGGGTTTTGAGTTTTCTGAGAAAATCTTCTCTTTAACTCTCGACGGCAAGTGATCATAGGTAATTTGAATGATTTGTTTCACTGGTGCAGTATACGGACTTTTTGGATTAAACATATAAACGCGAGTGCGCCCAACTTCTTTTGAAATGAGTAACCCACCGACCTCAAGTCGATCAAGCTGGTGCACAATACCTCCATGTACCTTACCCATGTTTCGTGCAATAGCTCGCGCATGGATGCCGTCATAGTGATAGACGTTTAACAAAATAGTGGCGACGGTTTCATTTCCAAAGATAGTTTCTAGCATACTACACATGTATCATATAGTTAGCCATATGTGCAAATAATATATCCATATGGCTCGTTTTTTAATACAACACTTCTAGACTTTTCAATTAGTTATGCGATACTGGGCCATGGAACACAATTTCTGGCTCGACCGTTGGCAAACAAATCAAATCGGCTTTCATCTGGCCGACGCCAATACCCTCTTAGTGAAACATTTCAAGTCCCTTGCACTCCCTGCAGGAAGTCGAATTTTTATTCCTCTGTGCGGCAAAACTCTTGATATCGCCTGGCTCTTATCTCAAGGCCACCGCGTGGTGGGGGCCGAGTTGGTGGAGATGGCGATCATCCAGTTGTTTAATGAGCTCGGTGTCCCAGCAACCATCACGAAGGTCGGCGAACTCAAGCGCTACAGCGCTCACAACATCGATATTTTTGTAGGTGATATTTTTAAAATCAAAGATGACATGTTTGGAACTATAAATGCGGTTTATGATCGCGCGGCTTTGGTCGCGCTCCCTTCTGAGATGCGAATACAGTACACGACCCATCTCAAGGCCATCACGCAGAATGCCCCTCAGCTTTTGATCACATTTGAATATGATCAAACTCTGGTGCAAGGTCCGCCGTTTTCCGTGAATGCCGCTGAAGTAAAAACGCACTACGACGATGCCACTCTCTTAGAGAGCAACGATCTACCCAATGGGTTGAAGGGACTGTATCCCGCCCAAGAGACTACTTGGCTTGTGGGTTGTGCTCCACGTAGATGATGCGCTTGGTGTTGTAACCGTTGCGATCGAGCTCATCGATGATGGTTTGAATGGTTTCTTTCGGAAGATGCGGATTGCGACTCATGATCCACACGTACTTCTCATTGGGCACGCCGATGACGGTCCAGTCATAGTCAGCCGCAAGACCAATCACGAGGTAGTCCAATTTCAAAGGCCAAAACGGCGATACTTTCCAGTGAGCGTTGGTCTCTTTGTTATAGATCCAACCCTTTTGCGGAATGCTTTTGACCGGGCCCGTGAGGGAGCCTTTATTGTAGTTAAAACTGATGTCGATGCGTTTTGCGTTTTCATTCCACGTATAGGACTCAACGGCGTTGAAGACGTTTTTTTCAAGGGCCGTAAACCGGCCCGCCACCACATACCAGTCCCCCATGAAGCGTTCCATATCAACAAAATCGACGGTCTTGTTGTACGCGTAGGCGTTCAAAGAAAAGAGTAAACTCAATAGAGAAAGCAAAAAGATGTTTTTCATAAGCAACTTATAACTTCGTCTGTGAGTCGCTGTAAGGAATATGTAAATAATCCTCATAGACAACGCTTCTGCAAACCGACAATTTCCTGACGTTTTTAGCGATGTCAGAAAGTTTAAAGTCATAGTTTCTGACGTAGTCCCCCTCCTCTCGCACACTCTCCTCTCACCCAGGAGTCCCACCATGCAAACTAGAAAACTGACCGACCTCAAGGCCACTAACCCCTATTTGCGGATGGGGACCGATGTCTCTGACCTGGAAAAATCAATTAAGACCGTAGGGCTGATTGCTCCCTTGGTGATCTCACAAGACAACATCATTTTGGCCGGCGCTCGTCGCTATCAAGCGCTCCTAAACCTCGGGTACACGGAAGCAGCGGTAACGGTGATTGAGCGTGGTCCGTTAGAGAGAGAATTGGTTTCCATCGATGAAAACCTCGTGCGCAAAGATTTATCTAAGATGGAAATCGAATCACACCTTCGCCGTGCGCGGGCGATTTATATGGAGCTTAATCCTGTGGTGGTGACTCCGAAAACTGAAGATGCTCCGGAAGCGGAAGTTCTCCCAGCGGAAGGCTTTCTCAATATGGTGTCTGAGAAAACTGGTCTTAGCCCAAAGCAAATTCATGAGGCGATCAAGCGCGATGAGATGTCCTCTCCTATCGTGAAAGAAGCGCGCAAGAATGGTGAACTCAGCCTTTCCCAAACAAATGAGATCGTGAAACTCAGCCAGAAAGACCAGCTGCATGCCATCGAGCACGCCAAAGAGCTTCCCGTCCGTGATCTTAAAAAATTCGTGAAGATTGCCAACAAAGAAGGCGTTGAAAAGGCCATGCAGGCCACTCCGGCTGAACCGTTTAGCCGTGAATATCTTGAGATCAATGCGGGTCTAAAAAAGCTGTTAAAAAAGTTTAAGCAGCTCGAGCTCGAAGGCATTGAGACAAGTGATTTTCCCGAAGAAACACAAATGCTTTTAAACGAGCTACAAATCGCTGCGGGTGGCGGCAGAGACTATAAAGAAAATACCCGGTTAGCGGCCAAACCTCGCGACTACGTGGTTTAAATCCTCCATGAAAATACTTCTCGTTCTTCTGGCCTTCAATGCTTACGCCGGTAATCCTTTTCCGCGTGTTCCCGACCTCACGCTGACGCCCGGAAAACTTTGCGATACGCCTGATCGCTAC
>JAKFUR010000044.1 GCA_021732585.1 Bacteriovoracaceae bacterium | reverse complement strand
GGCCATGAGGGCTTCCCCATCATAGCGCGGGTCAAAGCTTTCTTTCTGTTTTTTCTTAAACCACGTTCTTTGCGATTTCGCCAAGCGGCGTGTATTGATCACGATGCGCTCAATCAAGGCGCGTTTGTCTTGACCATAAACACCATTCAGCCAGTCGAGGATTTCTTTGTATCCAATGGACTGGAGTGGTTTCTCCGTTCCGTTATAACCATTTTTTAAAAGGTTTTCTACTTCTTGGATAAGACCATGCTCCAGCATCATCTCTGTTCGTCTCACCAGCAGGGCATGATGTTCTTCTTTAGGGAGATCCAAATGGAGATGGAGCAAATCCCAGTCTGGCGGTGCTACGGGAGAAAAAGCGTCTTTTGCCGATGAAAAAGCCATTCCTGTGGCCCAGAAATGTTCCACCGCGCGACGAACGCGGTAATGATCATTAGCATGCAAGCGATGAAAGCTCTCGCGGTCATGCTTTTCTAGAACTTCTAAAAAAGGAGCGATGCCTTGCTCAGCAAAAAGAGCATCGGATTTACTTTCGATTTCTGGCGGAGTGGTGGGGGAGCGCCACATGCCTTCGACCAGGGCCTGCAGATAAAAGCCTGAGCCACCGACGAGTAATACGAGTTTGTTACGTTGATGAATGCTCTCGATCACAGGAGCAGCGATGAGGGTGAAGTCAGCCGCATTGATCGGTTCACGAATGCTGCGAATATCCACCAGGTGATGAGGGACGTTGTCTTGCTCAGCGACGGTGGGTTTGGCGGTTCCGATGGTCAGTTCTTTGTAAAAAAGCAAAGAGTCGAAGTTCACCACTTCGGCGTTAAACTTCTTAGCGATCTTGATGGCCCAGCTGGTTTTGCCCGTGGCGGTCGGGCCTGAGAGAATCACGATCTTCTTCATGCCTATTTCCGATTAAATAGTGCAGGGGTAATTTCGATCAACACACACAGCTTGCGCCATTCATCCAATGAGGTACTGCTCCAGACTTCTTCCCATTTGCTCTGGGCCACTTCGTGGTAATGAATTTCCGGGAATGTTGTTTTACTCCCGAGACCATGGAGAGCAAGTGGCATGAGAAGCATCAACGGCAGCCCGCGGCCCCAGCTGGGAATTTCGCGCACCACAAAAAAATCTTTTTCTAATTCGTCGACTTCAAATCCTTGCTCATTCAAGTTCTTAAGCTGCTCACTTGAAAGTGTGATTTCGCGCAGAGGGTGACTCACAAGCAAAGGTTCACTTTCTGCAGTCACTTGCCCCATTTTCTTGACCCAAGCGGCGAGTAAGGCGCGCCCATCGAGATACAAAGGATGTGCGCTCTCAGGTGTTTGCCACAAAAAGTACGGACCTTGGCTTTGGTATAGAGTCACCGAACCAGTGGAAAGACTGAGGTCTTCTTGTGAGCTAAAGCGCTGTAAATGACCGGCGTAACTTTGTGCTCTGTCGCGATCTAGATCCATTGCCGATGTATTGACGTGAGGAAGAGCAAATTCTTTGGCCACCTCTGTGGTAGGCGCATTCTTAGGCAAAGCCTCACGCAAGGTAGCCGTTACTAGTGAGAGGATTTCTCCCATCTGATGAAATTTCACGAGGGTCTTATTGGGATGTACGTTCACATCCACTTGATCGCCTGGAACTTCCAAGAAGACCATGGTGGCCGGAACTTCAACCAAAGACGCTTTCTCCATCACTTGTTGAATGACTCGGCCGTAAGCTTTATCCAATACTGGCCGTCCGTTTACTGTGACATGTTCGAGGGGGCCGTCAGCACGTGAGCCAGAACTGAACACATTTACGATGCGACAGCTGAGTCCTTGCCAATCTTTCACCATCTCATGAATACGCAAGCGTTCTTGCGCTTTCTCTGAGTAGAGTTGGCGTAAGCGAGAGACGTGGTCGGTGGTGGCCGGATAAAACAAGCGTTCTTCATCATCCCAAAGGATAGAAAAACCAACTTTCGGCCACGCGAGCACAAAAGAATAAAAGAAGCGCTTGATCCAGTTCTTTTCAGATGTGGGTGATTGCAAAAACTTTAAACGCACAGGCGTGTTAAAAAACAAATCTTGAATGGTCATCACGGTGCCATGGGCGCGGCCAGATTTCTCAGCAGAATGAAGTGGTTCTTGTTTGCCACCTTCAAAACGCAGAACACCACCCGTTGGTTCATCCTGTGTCCATGAAACACATTCCATCCGAGAGACACTGGCAATGGAGGGCAAGGCTTCGCCACGGAAACCAAAAGTGGAGAGACGGTAAAGATCTTCAAAGGCATCAATCTTAGAAGTCGCATGACGGCCGAAAGCGAGGGGGATTTGTTCACGAGAGATACCATGGCCATTATCACTGACACGCAGAAGGGTGAGACCGTTGTCACGAATCTCAATATCAACTTGAGTCGCACCCGCATCTAGCGCATTCTCGATCAGTTCTTTGAGAACGTTCGCTGAACGCTCGATAACCTCGCCGGCCTTGATTTGGTCGATGAGGTGTTCTGGAAGAAGGCGAATGGTCTTTGGCTTAGCGAGCGAGCTCACGCTTTATAGAAGTTGACCTGGTTACGGCCGCCTTCCTTAGACTTGTAGACCGAGGAATCGGCGCGCTTGAAAAGATCCGTGCCGGTGTTTACACCTTGGCGATAGTCGGCCACGCCAATAGAAGCCGTCACGGGGAGACGTTTGCCGTCGTAAATGAATTCGTGGGACTCAATCAGCTTGCGCAAGCGTTCGGCAATCTCAAAGCCTTGTTTGAGATTAGTGTTCGGTAAGAGAATGCAGAATTCTTCGCCACCGTAGCGAGCGAAGATGTCACCTTGGCGAATGCCTTGCTCTTTGATGATGCGAGATTTTTCTTTCAAGACGAAGTCGCCAGCATCGTGACCGAAGTTGTCGTTCAATTTCTTGAAGTGATCCAAGTCAAAAATGATGAGTGTCAACGGTTTGCCGGTGACTTTACTTTTTTTGACTTCATTCTCAAGCCCATCATTGAAGTAGCGCTTGTTATAAATTTTTGTAAGGCCATCGGTGTTGGCTTCTTCGTGAAGCTTGTCGTAGGTCAAACGTTCAGGATCACCCTTTGGGAGAAACTTCATCGCTACCGAGCCGACCTTGATCATATCGCCGCGCTTGAGCGTGGCGGTGCCTTCGACCTTCACGTTATTCAAGTAGGTCCCGTTCGCTGAACCGAGATCTTGCAAAATCGCAACGCCCTCACCATCAACTGTGATGGTGAAATGCTTCCGAGAGATACCTTGAAAATCCAAAGGGACTTGGCAGTCTGGATTACGACCGGCCGTTGTCTCGCCTTGCATGACATTGAAAATAGCGCCGTTGAGATCCCCGCCTACAACGAGGAGGCAAGCAGGCTTAGCTTCCGCTTCTTTTTCAGAAGAAGACAGCGCAGCTTTAATGTCGCGGATGACTACGGTGGCGTTGTCGTCACTCATCAAAAAACTCCAAAAGGGAACATCGAGGTCGTCTGAGCATTGTAATCCCGGGGGCTTCCGGTTTCAAGACGCAGTATCAGCTTATCGGTCTAGGGCCTGTTTCGCCCAAGCCACTCATGAGCATATTTCTTTCCAGCTTCGACGCCAGGCTGGTTAAAAGGGTCGATTCCTGAGGCAACTCCGACTAATGCGGTCAGAGACTCGAAGAAAACAATCAATCCACCCAGGCTTTCCGCATTCACTTTGCCCACGGCAAAATCCAAAAGAGGCCGCTGGGATTCCTGCAAAGCCGTGAGAGTACCGCTGTACTCCGCTTCCATCAGTTGAGAAAGTTTAAAGGGCGCCAAGGCCTGCATGCCGGGAAGTTTAATTTGCGAGGCAAGTGGATAGTCCATGTTTCCTACATCAGTGCGCAAAAAGATCATCGTTTTGTCAGCGGGGCCTTGCATGAAGAGCTGCATTTGCGAGTGCTGATCGCTCGCTCCGTAGGCCATAACCGGAGTAAGGCCTTTGCCATCTTTGCCTAATGATTCGGCCCACAGCTGGACCCACCAAGCGGTGAACTCTTTGAGCAGAGAACTGTAAGGCATCAACACAGTGAGTGTTTTTCCAGCGGCTCGTTGCTGTTCAAGCCAAGCAGCCGTGAGAGTGAGAATATTTTTGTCTGCACTGGCTTCGAGAAGCTGATGTTTGATGGCTTCCGCGCCATGAATGAGTTGATCTACATTCACACCTGCCCAGGCCGCTGTGAAAAGACCTACATCCGTCAAAACACTAAAACGTCCACCCACACTCGGTGGGACATCTAAGCATGAAAGTTGGTGTTCACGAGCGAACTGACGAAGTTCACCTTTCTGTGGATCAGTGCAAATCACGATGTGTTCTTTCCATTGTGATTCACTGACACTGTTTTTTTCGAGCCACTTTAAAATAATACTTAAAGCGGCCAGAGTTTCAGCGGTGCCACCTGATTTTGAAACGATGTAAAAAAATGTATCTGGCATCACCCAGCGGCGCTCTTGGCGCGCGAGCATATCGGCGTCGATATTATTCAAAAACTGAACACTCTTCCCGTCTTCAACCCCGAGCGCAGACAAAAGCATTTCCGGCCCAAGACTTGAGCCGCCGATCCCGACGTGAACTAAGAGTTTCTTGTGCGCAAAACGACGAGCAGTCGTCTTGGCTAGAATGGCGACTGATTTGTCCGTGGTGTGACGGAAAAAACCAATATCAGCGCGTTGGACTGTTGCTTGAAACTTGGCCAACAATGCTTCGTGTGTAGCTTTCTCAGGACTGACGGCAGGATAGGAGTGCTTAAGGGTAATCATGGAGCGTATTCTTTTTTAAGGTGGCGAGCGATCACCACACGCTGGATTTGGTTGGTGCCTTCTACAATCTGCAGAACCTTCGCATCACGCATAAAGCGTTCCACGGGGTATTCGCTGGTGTAACCCACGCCTCCGTGAATCTGCACAGCTTCTGTTGTGACATACATCGCGGTGTCCGTGGCCTTGAGTTTGGCCATAGAGGCGAGCTTAGAGGGTGATTGATTGTTGTCGATCAGCTCCGCGGCTCTCTGCACGAGCAAGCGTGAAGCTTCCACTTCAAGCGCCATGTCAGCCATCATGAACTGCAAACCTTGGAAGTCAAAAATCGGTTGAGAGAACTGCACGCGACCAAGACTGTACTTGATGGCTTCATCCAGTGCGCGTTGAGCACAGCCCACTCCAATGGCACCGATGGCGATGCGTCCGCGATCAAGGCCACCCATAGCGACTTTGAATCCTTCGCCCTCAGCGAGAAGACGATTTTCTTCTGGCACAAAACAGTTTTCAAAAACAAGCTCGCGGGTAGGAGAGGTTTTCCAGCCCATTTTTTTCTCGGCTTTTCCGTAAGTGAAGCCTTTGTCACCATCACGAATGATGAACGCACTTACACCTTTAGAACCTTCACCGCCGGTGCGCGCCATCACGATGTATGTCTTGGCGACACCCGCCGAGGTGATCCACATCTTGGTGCCATTGAGCGAATAACCGCCCGCGACTTTTTTCGCCATGGTTTTGAGAGACGCTGCATCTGAACCTGCGTGAGATTCCGAGAGAGCGAAGGCGCCGATTTCTGTGCCGTTAGTTAGAGCAGGAAGGTATTTTTGTTTTTGCGCTTCGTTGCCGTAGTTTAACAATATGGTTTGCACCATATTGCTCACAGAAACGGTGACTGCATATGCGACAGAGTATTTCGCCATTTCTTCAAGAACGGCGACGTAGTCAGCGTAAGAAAGACCGGCGCCTCCGAAATCCTCTGGCACCGTGATGCCCGTGTATCCTTGTGCGCCCAGACCCTGGAAAATTTCCATGCGGAATTTTCCTTCGGCATCATCATGTTCCATGTGAGGCTCGATGTGGATTTGGCACCACTTACCGAGATTCTGACAAAGTTCCGCGCGCAGATCTGTCATAACTATTCCTTGAGTGCGTCTTTCAAAAGATTTTTTGCGATGATCATGATCATCACTTCGTTGGTGCCCGCGCCGATTTCGTTCAGCTTGTTGTCGCGCATGAGGCGTTCAACCGGGAACTCGCGAGAGTAGCCGTAGCCGCCGTGAAGCTGGATCGCATCGAGGGCAATCTTCGTCGCCATTTTCGGGAGCTGCAACTTCACCATCGAGGCGAGGGTGTTTGATTTATGCCCGTGATCGTATTCGTAGCAAACCGTGTAGAGCAAACGGCGCATAGTTTCAGTTTCTGTCGCCATTTCAGCAATCATTTTTTGGATCATCTGAAAGTTCGCAAGATTTCTTCCGAACTGTTTACGTTCGCCGGCGTACTTGATGCATTGATCGACACAAGCTTGTGCGACACCAAGTGAAATGCCGGCAATCGTGATGCGTTCGATTTCAAGGTTCTTCATCATGTGAACAGTTGAATCGCCTTCGGCGCCGACACGTGCGCTCTCAGGAACTTTGCAGTTCTGGAAAGCTAATTCAGCGGTGGGTGAGGTGCGCATGCCCATTTTATGAATTTCTTTCGAAACACTAAAACCGGGAGCACCTTTTTCGACGATAAAAGTGGTGAGATCTTTTTTACCTGTGCCGGTACGTGTGTAAACGTAACTCACGTCGGCCATGTTGCCGTTGGTGATCCACATCTTTGAACCATTGATGATGTAGTCGTTGCCGGTTTTGACGGCCTTGGTTTGCATACCTACGGCATCTGACCCGTAACCCGGCTCAGACATCGCCATACAACCAATGTGCTCACCAGAAATCAGTTTCGGGAGGTACTTGGCTTTTTGTTCTGGCGAAGCGTTGCTGTTGATGTTGTTCACGCACAAAACGGAGTGGGCGAGGAAGGAGAGTGTTGTGCCTGGATCGGCTTTGCCAAACTCTTCCATCACGATAGTTGCGGCCGTGGCCCCAAGACCAGCTCCGCCGTAATCGGGGTCGGCAGTGATGCCCAAAACGCCTAAGTCTCCCATGCCGCGGAAGGCCTTAAGATTAAATTTTTCCTCAGTATCGAGCTTTTCCGCCATGGGGGCGATTTCAGCACGAGCAAAATCGCGACAAGTTTTCTGTAATTCACGTTCTTCGGGAGTGAAAAACCACATGGGGGTATCCTTTAGGGGCAAAGGGAGAAATGTGGCGAAAGCTTACAGGAAAAATCAGTTTTTGCAAAATTGACGCTGTGAGAATTTTGCTCCACAAGACATAGACTGGTAGAATAAAATCTCCTAAAGGCGGCACGTTGGATATTTCACTCACTCCTTCTGAAGTTAAAGAGACGGAAAGTATTTTCCCTGGGGAAAACTGGTTCTGTTATTGGCGCACCTCAGCTGCGTTATGGGAAAGCAAACTCGCTGCCATCTCTAAAGCAGCTGGCCCACTTTTTGTTCCCATTTACTGGGGGTTTCATTCGGAAAATGCCGAGACCTTTGATTTTGGTGAACAAAAACCGGAAGCTGATTTAGCGCGACTCTTTCGTGCCATTCAGAACAGCGGACACGAAGCAGTTTGGTTGTTGCCACTGACACCAACTCCTTTTCAGCCTAATGGTGGTTTGCCATCGTTTATCGCCCGCAATCCCGCTCTTGATGCTCATGGCATGACTCAGGCCTACTTGGACTCGGACGGTTCGGTTCATAAAATGCATTCGTTTTATGATCCTCGCGTCTACCAAGCTTTTCGCAAATGGGTGTGGCAGCTCGGGCAAGTTCTGACGACCAAAGACATTTCAGTCCCCGTGCGTGGTATGCGCGGTTACTGGGTTGGTCCGCAGACGGCCCATTCTTATTTAGAAGATCATTCGCAAGCTTTCACGGCTGGATTCACTCGTTTCCTCAAACAACAAAAACTCCCGGTACGTTTGAGTGATGCAGGCCATGAAGTGCCGAATTTACCGGCGCCGGAAGAAAAAATTCAAACGGCGCGCTACCGTAAGTTGATTGCTGATCTCTACAACCAAACAGCTGCTGAGTCCCTGACCACACACTGGACAGGTGAACAAGACTACGGATTTCTCGGCGGCGCTCCTCAAGATATTTTTCCTCGTTCTTCGGACATCTGGAGTCATCAGAGTGAATTGATGCAAGATCTATGGACACAGCAAGACTGGAGCTTGCTTCCGTCGAGTGTGCTCATTCCTTCGCGCGTGAAACGGGGAGTGATCGGAAAATTTCTTAAAGATCATCTGACTCCCTCGTTTGTACGCGCCAGTTTGCAGCAGCAAGTGGCCGAAGAAGGCGAGGCAGGGAATTTTGCTCCGTTGGTTTTCTTTGATGTGTTCTGGGATGAAGATCTGGCGCAAGATGCGCCGGCCGCTCTCGAGTCACTCGGACTGCTCGGTCATATGCAACGTGATTACCATGGATGTTGGCGCTGGCGTGGCCGTTTTGATTTCACTCGTGAAACCGAGGATGACAACAACAGTCGTCTGAAGTTTTTCTTCGGCACACAGATGGATCGGACGCGTTTTCAACAAGTCCTTCGCCTCTTTTTGAATGGGCAGAAAGTCGTCCTCGATCGCTCAGGCCTTGAACCGGTGCTTGAGAAAAAACTGCAACTGTTCATGGTTGAGAATGAACTCGCTCCGCAAGACATTAACTTTCTCACCAAAGTCACCATGATCCGTTTGGGTGAGGGCATGCTGCTTCTCCATGACGGCGACAAACTGAAAGATCAACCTCTCGCTAAGAAGATTGCCTTCTGGGAGCATGTGACCAAGTACATGCAGTTGAAGCATCTGATCGTGCGGGGAGATGAACCGCTTTTCTATACGTGGAAAACCCGCGCCACTGGAACTTTTGAGTTGAAGTACGACGAGATTCGTCGTCTCTCGATTTACAACCCTTCGCCTCATCGCATGAAGTGCCAGGTGCAAGGTTCTAAGCAGTTTGCTTTTCTGAAAGTTGTTGATCCCATGCAAGCCCAGGCGAAAAGCACACCCATGGGTGTGGACATCGAGGTCATGGCGGGCGGTTGGTTGAGTCTCGATTTTGGGCATTTCGAAGGATGATATGAAAGAGGGCCTTGCCATCAATTTGATCTACCACTTTGGACACGACGCTGATTCGGAGTTTCCTGAGTTGGCGGGCCGCTACCGTATTTTGTATTTCTTCTCTGAAGCCGGGCCCGTCTCGGTTGAAGCGCAAGAAAGCGTCTATGTGAAACTCTTTAATCGCTCCGGCGCACAACCGGTCACCTTCACATCTCTCGACGATCTCAAAGACTTCGCAATGGGTGTGTGCCAAATGGTAAAAGCCCCTGAGGTCTTCGTTTTGTCGGTGCAAGACTACAATGTGGGCGTCGAAGCCGCCCGTGACGTACGCGCTTTCCGTGAGATCTACCGTCGCTACGGCCTGAACCTCGCCAACCCCGATATTATCAACCGCGGCCCTGGAATACTTGGCAAATTCTTCGGAAACAATCGTAAGTCTTAGATACAACATCTGTGTAATTTTTCCATGCTAGACGGAGAGTGCACTGAGGCCTAATCTCCGCACCTATGTTGCCTTCATTTTTCGACCTTACTTTGGCCGATTTGACCGACGTGCTCGTGGCACGCGGACTGAATAAATTTTCGGCCGGTCAGATCTACGATTGGGTTTATAAAAAACATGTGCGTGATCCGGCCGAATGGACCAACGTCAGCAAAGAGACTCGTGCTTGGCTGGCGGAGAGTTACGATTTCCGTTTGCCGAAAATCGTTTGGCAGGGCCTCTCCGTCGATGGAACGCGCAAGTTTTTGGTAGGCTTCACAGACGGCAACACCGTTGAAACAGTCGCCATTCCCGCTCGCGATCGTCTGACTCTTTGTGTGTCTTCACAGGTCGGCTGCGCCATTGGTTGCACGTTTTGTTACACCGCCACTCAGGGATTGAAGCGCCACTTAAAACCAGGTGAAGTGGTGGGGCAGTTTTTGGCCGCGCAAGAATGGCTCACTAAGAATGTGGGTGAAGACGCTCGTCTCACCAACATCGTTTATATGGGTCAAGGCGAGCCTCTTCATAATTACGAAAATATTAAGAAAGCCACGCAGATCTACCTCGAGCCGAAGGGCATGGGTTTAGGTCAACGTCGTATTACTCTTTCAACTTCAGGACTTGTTCCTGCTATTGAAAAGCTGATTGAGTTTCCACCGGTGAATATTGCGATTTCACTGCACGCCGCTCACAATGATGTGCGCACTGAACTCATGCCAATCAACAAGGTCTACGACCTTGAACGTTTGTTCAAAGCAATCAAAACCATTCCTCTTAAAGCTCACCGTCGCATCACTTATGAGTATTTGCTGATTGATGGATTGAACGATGGGATTGCGGATGTAGAAGGGCTTGCGAGTCTGTTGCCGAAGGGCGAGAGCAAAGTGAATCTCATTCCATTCAATGAATTCCCAGGCTCAAAATACAAAAGACCGTCTGAAAAGACGGTCTTTTGGTTCATGCAACAAATGGAGTCTCGTGGGATCACCTGCACGGTGCGCACGACAAAAGGCACGGATATCTTAGCGGCCTGTGGCCAGCTGAAGAGTGCCTACGAAGACGGGCGACTTAATCTCTGGGACGACCGCTCGCAGACTCGTCCGACCAACGCCAGTACTTCACCTCAGGTTCCTGCTCCTCAGTAACAGCGGCCGGTGACTTGCCTTGTTGGGCGACGTCACGTTTTTGCTCTTTCTGGGCTTGAGGGGCTTCGTACTTATGTTGAAGCGCTTCATCAATGTCTTCACCGATGACGGGCTGTGCGGCATACGCTTGGGTAAACCAAACAAGACCGGCCAAAACGACGAGATTCTTCCAAACCATAACCATCCCTTGGTTGGCCCCAGACAAAGGGGCTTCACACAATCTTATCGGTGATTCGGGCAAAAGTTAAAGTTTCGGAATAACAGGGGGTTAGATGGCGAAAAGAGAGTATTTGTCATAGAGAGTCAGGAAATACTCCGTGACGTCTCCAGACGTATAAGCCAAGATCACGGGACTTCTAAGTCTGCCTAATAGTTGCTGGAGTTTCATGCGTTTAACGCTTTTGCTCAGTTTGATTATAGCGAGTTCGAGTGTGCATGCGACCATGCGCAGCTATTTCAATGGGCGCACGTCACAATCCTACGCAGATCCTTATCGCCCCATCACACGTTCTGGTGACAATCTTGAAGCGGTCATTCTTGCGGAAATCGCTAAGGCGAACAAAAGCATTTTCCTCGCTGTGCAAGAACTTCGTTTACCGGCCATCGCGAAATTATTAGTAGAAAAATACAAGGCCGGGGTCGATGTCCGTATCGTTCTCGAGAACGACTACAATCACAACGTCTTGGCCCAGCCCAATCTGCCGGAAGGCGAAGAGCCAGAAACTCACGAATCAACGCGCTACCGTGATCTCGTTTTGTTGGTGGATGCCGATCGCGACGGCCGAATCACTCGCGCTGAAATGTTGCAAGGAGACGCTGTCTTCATTTTGCAACAAGCGAAAATACCTCTCTTGGATGACACTGAAGACGGAACCAACGGCTCAGGTCTCATGCACCATAAATTCATCGTCATCGATGGTAAGCGCATGGTGCTCACATCGGCTAACTTCACGCCGAGTGATGTCCATGGCGACGTCGGTGTAGCTTCTTCACGTGGGAACTCAAATGCTTTGATGGTGGTCGACTCTGTTCCGATGGCAAAGATTTTCACCGAAGAGTTCATGTTGTTGTGGGAAGCCAAATTTGGCTTGAGCAAGCCCTTCCGTGGTCCGCGTACAGTGACGGTGGGGGGAAAAAAAATCACCATTCAATTTTCGCCTTCTTCGGCGAGTGTGGCTTGGGATGTTACGACCAATGGTTTGATCCACAAGACATTGGCTTCAGCAAAAAAATCGATTGAGGCAGCCTTGTTTGTTTTCTCTGAACAGAGACTCGCTGATGCCATGAGGCTCGCTAGTAAGAAAGCGACTGTGGCCGTGATGGTTGAGCCGAAGTTTGCATTCCGTCCCTACAGCGAAGTACTCGATCTTTTGGGTGTGACTTTCCCGAATGTTGACTGTGTTGTTGAGATGGGCAATGCGCCTTGGCGCCCAGCGGCAACACGCGCTGGCCAACCGACGCTCGCGGGTGGGGATGTGCTCCATCACAAGTTTGGTGTAGTTGATTCACGCAAAGTTATTTTTGGCTCTCACAACTGGTCTGACTCAGCAAACCTAACTAACGATGAGTATCTTGTCGTAGTAGACGACACCACTGTTGCTGCTGAATTTGGTGCTGAATTTTCTCGCCTTGCCACTCGCGCACGCTGGGGTTTGCCGGAGCGCGTTCGCCTAGAGATTGCCCACACCTCCGAGAGATGCTCTCCACTCTAGCTTTCATTCGCTTCCCCTTTCATCTCCGCCTTGGTTATACTTAACCATCTGAAAAAACTTAGCGGAGGAGTTTTTGTGTCACGCGAAAGATCAAAAGGCATCGTTGGAATTTTTGTGCTCATCACGGTGCTTTTCGTGGTGTTCATGGTGTTCGCCTTCTTCACCATCTCTAGTCTCCGCAATACTTCCGATTTGAGCTCCAAGGCCATGAAGGGTGACGAAGACGGGCAGATCGCTGTCATCACCATCGAAAACGCCATTATGGAGTCTAAGAAGATTGTTCAGTTGCTTCACGCCGCTGAAGAAGAAGAAAGCATTAAGGTGATCTTGTTGCGTATCGACAGTCCCGGCGGCGCGGTAGCTCCTACCCAAGAAATCTACGAAGAAGTTCGTCGTATCGATAAAAAGAAACCGGTCTACGCGTCGTTCGGCAGTATCGCGGCCAGTGGTGGTTACTACATTGGCGCGGCGGCTCGTAAGATCTATGCCAACCCAGGTTCGCTCACAGGTTCTATCGGTGTGATCATGCAGTTTGCTGATCTCTCTGAGTTGTTCGCGTTCGCCAAATACAAGCCTGACCTGATTAAGGCCGGTAAGTACAAAGACATCGGCTCACCGAATCGCCCGATGACCGATGAAGAGCGCGGTATCCTCACGGCAAGTCTTGCTGTCACACACAAGCAGTTCATCAACGACATCGTGAAGGTGCGTGAAGACCGACTGCTTAAAAAGCCGGAAGAATTTGCTCAAGGGCAAATCTTTAACGGTGAAGAAGCTCTTGCCATTGGTCTCGTCGATGAGCTGGCCGGATTGTGGGAGGCAGGTCGCCGCATTCATAAAGAGCAAAAACTCAAAGGTGAATTCAGCTTACGCTTCTTGAAGCCAAAGAAAAAACGCATGTCATTCAGTGATCTTTTGAGTGAAGGCGAAGAAACTCTTTCAGATATTCGCGGGGCCCTGGTGAAAAAATCCGGCCCGGCCTATATCCTCCCTTGGTAATTGCTGATGGATTGGCCGCTCGCGCTTAATTGGATACGAGATAATTCACTCACCGTCGTGGCCGTCGTCATCACGGTGGTGTTGATTTATCACTACGTCATCGAGCGCGATCGTGCGGTGAAACTCTCGAAGAAATATCGTCACAGTATATTTGAAGCGCAGTCGCGCATCTTCCTGAGCGCGACTCAGTATTTGATCTCTGGGAATAAAGACCTCGCGATCAAAGAGTTCCTTAACGCTGTAGACCTCAACCGCGAAACCATTGATACCTATTTTGCCTTGGGTGGGTTGTTCCGCTCCAACGGTGAGATTGAGAAGGCCATTGCGATTCACCGTTCATTGATCGCTCGCGAAAGTATTTCTGAAGCCACGCGCTTGATGGCGCTGAAAGAGCTTGCGGTGGATTTCGATAAAGGTGGCTTCGTTGATAAGGCGATTGAAACTTACAAAGATGTTTTGAAAATTAATCGTGATCAACATGATGTGATTCAGGCTTTGTGTCGCATCTACGAAGACACGGAAGATTGGGACCAGGCCTACAATTATCGTATCATGCTCTCCAAAGTTGGGCATGAGAACCAGAGTGAGACGATCTCCCACATCCTGGTGCAAAAAGCGAAGGCGCAGTTTGAGAAGGGAAGTTTCCGTCAGGCGATGGAAGACCTCGATGATGCGTTCAGATTCTCACCGTCGGTCTCCGCGAAGATCTTGCGTTTGAAATTGCATTTGATCCAAGGGCAAATGGAAGACGCCAACATGCTCTTGATGGAACTGCTTAAAGAGCATCCCATGTTCTCGTCTTTTTTGTTTGTATCGCTCGACGAACTTCATAAAGGCGCTCCGCAACCGGGTGAATACGCCCAACGTCTTGATACACTCAAGCGCACTTTCCTTGATATGCAAGATGGTGACTTGATGAGTGCGCCCTCGGTGGTGCTTTCGAAAATTCGTTTGCTCAAGGCCAATGAGCGTCCGCAAGAAGCTTTCGAACTACTTGATCGTTGGATGAAAAATCACGGTCAAAGTGATGTCTTGAAAATGGAATACATCAAACTCCTCATCGCAGTCGGTAAAGGCGAAGAGGCTCTCGTGCAAACGCAACAGCTTCTCAATACTCTTTCAGGGTCGCTTACTCGCCACTACTGTTCGCAGTGTGGCTACAATTCGGATGATATCTTCTGGCGTTGTCCGCAATGCCACAATTGGGAAACCATTCAGTTCCGGTGGAAGGTCTAATGAAAAAATGGATTATCCTCTTCATCTTCTCCACGGCAGCGATCGCCCAGGACAAGGCGGTTGGGGTGTTCTATTTCATTCCTTTGCTTGGGCATGTCCATCAATCCCCAGCGCGCACCTCTCCAAGTTTGACCACCATTCAGTGCGGTCATCCATTGAAAGTCATCGAGGATAGCAAAGTCGTCATCAGTGAAGAGTGGGCCTACGTGAGTGTCGCCGATTGGAAAGGCTTCGTGTGGAAGAAGCATCTTCTCGCCAAGCGCCCGGATTGTTTCCAGGCCCGCTATCCAAAATTCTTCGATGCGCTCTCATTGGATCTTTCTGAACTCTACTACTGGGGTCGCTTACATGACCACTGGGAAGAAGGAGTGGCCCGTCCATGAAATACCTTCTCTTGAGTCTTCTATGTGTCGGATTTGTTTTTGCGCAAGACTCTAAATTGCCGCAAGAGAAAGAACTCGATGTCGTCGATTTTCAAAATGTGAAAGATGTTTTGAAGAAAGATGGATTGTTGCAAGAGGTGCAACGCAAAAAGACCGAAGTGGTGCGCATCAAAGAGATTCGTTCTGAGGAAGAGAAACTGCGCTTCTTGTGGCCGAATGAAGAAGAGTTTTGGCCGCTCGCGGCCGAATATTGGCTCGTGAAACAAGCGCCTTTGTTGCGCTGGGATTTCGATCGACCAGACTATGGATTACAAGAATCGTTTTCAACGATTCTGAAGTCTGTAGGGATGTTGCAGAAACGCTTTCGTTTGCTGGCGATTGATTCTCCTGCGCCCGGACACCTTGGGTTGCCATGGCAGGATGAAGAGTACTGTCTGTTGTTTTCGGTTCCCTTTGTTCGCAGCATGGACTTGAGCAAGCTGGAGATCTCGTTGTTACTTTTAGAAGATGTTCTGCGCCTTCAGAATGGCTGGCTGAAAGACTACGCTCGTCCTGCCAAACTGAAGGACCTGGTGGGGAAAAATTTCCAAGGCGGCAAACCTGACATGACACCTATCCACGAAGCGGGAGCGGCTTATACGCGCTTCATCAGTGAGAAGGGCTTCAGTTTTCAGCAGCAATTTCAGATCACAAAAAAAATGGATGCTCTGTTAAAACCGCACCCCGAGTTGTGGAATGCCTATGTGCGACTGCTTGGAAAGATCGATCGTCTTGTAAAAGGTAATCCTTCTTTTGCGGATTACGTGAAGCTCTATCCCTCACCTGAAATGCAGATCCGCTGGCTCGCACCGGAAGACAAGATCCTGTGAAAACGGACGAAGCGCAGCAGGATTTTTATCGCAATCTGAGATGGTGGGCGTTTTACATCTGCGTCCAAGTCACTTGTCATGTCGTCCTGACCTCCATCGCCGCTTTTTTTCATTTCTTGCTCGATCACGAACTCTCTTTGGTTGAGGGCTGGGTTCACAATAACGGTTGGGAACTCGCGGTCGTGGCGAAACTTTTTGCCATTTGGGTGGTACACAGACTTTTACGTGTGAGGCTTTATCGCCCTCGTGGAGTGAGAGCATTTTTTAAAGAAGAGTGGCGCATGCCGGATCGACGAACTTTTGTTGTGGCAGCTTTCCTCGCTACAATTTTTTTGGTGTTGGGTGGCCCTGTCGTCCAGTCGCAGAATCAGCCCTATTTCGGTTATCACTTGGTCGCCTTTGTTGGGGTAGGACTGTGGTTGCTGATTGATTACTTTTGTCTCGCGATTCTGCAAGACTTGTTCCCGGTCACAGATACCCGTCATGAGCACTGGCGTTTTGTGTTTTACTTAGCGGGTTTCTGGGCGGCTTTTCGCCTGGTGGTGCCGGATTACTTTGGTACATCACTCATCATGCACCTGCATTTTCTTGCGCTCTTAATGATTTCAGGACCACGTTTTCAGCACTGGGGTGATGTGGCGGTTTATTTACTACTTTTTGCTGCGCCCATGAGTGCAGTCTTCGGCGTTGATCCTATCTGGGGTGCGGATTTTGCACCTTTCAAATTCAGCCATCTCCCTTCGGCGCCTTTCCTTCTAGTTATTTGGATGTTATCGTTGGCCTACTATTGTTACCGTCATCGCTTACGCTGGCCTAGTCTATAGGTCGTTTGTGTAAGCGCCACAAAGGAGTGTGATGTGACCGGCAATCTCAATATCTGGGAAATCCTTTGGCATTCTGGCGTCGTGGTTAAAATTGTGTTGCTACTTTTGGTAGCGTGCTCGGTTGTTTCATGGGCCATCGTGATTCAAAAAATCAAAGAACTTAAAACGGTGGATGAAGCGAACGAACAGTTCCTCGGCGCTTTCCGCGGCAACGCCAGCATGGGCGAGCTCTTTCAAGCGGCTATTGGTAATCATGACTCAACAATGGGTCTAATGTACCGCAAAGGGTACGAAGAAATTAATCGTCTGAATGAGAAACTCCAAGACAAGCACCAGTTGTCTGAATACCTCAAGGGACAAAACTTTGTTCCGGTTGAGCGCGCCTTGAAACTTGGACTAGCTCAAGCGCAAGAGAAACTCGACCTCCGTGTTGCGACCTTGGCGACAATCGGCTCAATTGCTCCGTTCATCGGTCTGTTCGGAACTGTGTGGGGCATCATCGACGCCTTCTCGGGTCTTGCTAGCGGCGGCGGTTCTATTGAAGCGGTGGCTCCTGGTATTGCTGAAGCCTTGGTGGCGACAGCCGTCGGTCTCGCAGCAGCGATTCCTGCGGTTTGGTTTTACAACTCTCTTAATACTCGTCTGACTCGTATGACTGGGCAGATGGATGCCTTCGGACAAGACTTCCTTAACCTGGTGGAGCGTTCTTTGATTACGCTCCGTCGCGAGTAGGAACCCGTCATGGGTTTTTCTAATGGCCCTCGTAAAGGTCCCGTTTCAGAAATTAACGTCACACCGTTAGTGGATGTCATGTTGGTGCTGTTGGTGATCTTCATGGTCACGGCACCGATGATGTTTAGCGGAGTGAAGCTGAAACTTCCTAAAACAGGCAAAGTCGACAATCTCAACTTGCGTCCGGAGATGGTGATCCTTTCGGTCACTGCCGGCGAAGAGTATTTTTTAGGTAAAGAGAAGATAGCACGCGATTCATTGCTGAAGAGCGTTGCCTCAAAGTTAAAAGCTGCCAAAACAGACGTCATCTACTTACGTGCGGACTATGCACTGAAGTATGAGAAAGTCGCTAAGCTGATCGCTGCCCTCAAGAAAGCGGGCATTTCGAACATTGCGCTGGTGACTGAAATCGATAAAAGCCAGGGGTAAGAGTGGACGTCTTAGAACGTGACCGCCAATGGTTCTCTGATGATTTCAAATCCAGCTTTATGCTGGCAGTGGCCCTCCATATCTTTTTGATCATGATCGCGTTTATCACCGGACGAGTCCTGGGTGTTGTAAGCGGCACGGATAATTCGGCGGTGGAGATTTTGAGTGCTTCTGTGCGAGTAGACGTCGTAGGAATGCCGAAGCTCACTCTTGAAGAGCTTCGTCAGATGGAGCTTCCGACTGAGTCTCCTCAAGAAAAGCCCGAACAAGCCGAAGCCACCAAAGTGGAAGAAGCTCCTGATGTCGTGAAGCCGGATGATATCGTCATCCCCGACAATAAACCGAAAAAATCCTTATCCTCTTTCTTACAAGACTACAGCTCGCAGAAAGTGAAGACGGCGCCAAAAGACAAGAAGGGCGAGAAGGGTGGTAAGGTCACAGGTCTCGATAGCTTGATAATCGAAGGGAATCGTCTCAGCAAAGGCACCGCACTTGTCGGAAACAATAGCGATATCGCAGATCCCGTTTACGTCGGATACGTGCAAACGATTCCTGAGAAGGTTCGCCAGAATTGGCGTGTGCCGGGTTTTTTGAAAGAGCAAAACCTCAAATGTAAAATCCAGTTTTGGATTGGCCCGCGCGGTGAGATTCTTAAAGCCGCCATTTTTGAGACGAGCGGAAATTCTGAATACGATAATATTGCCCTTGAAGCTGTGAAGGCTTCAGCACCTTTTGCTCCTCCTCCTGTGGAGGCGGCACCAAGGCTTGGAAGCCGTGGACTTATCCTTGGCTTCCCACTGATTTAGGAGTTTTTATGAAGTTTTTTGCGCTCATCCTCTGCCTTATGACTTTTTCCGTCCAAGCGGAAGATGCTCCTGTCACCATGCTTTCGGTAGGTGAGGCGCTGGATGCCAAAGACCAAGTGACGTTTGGGCAACCACGCATCAGTGGCATATTAAATGCGGCCCAGAAGAAAGTTCTCGATGAGGTGATGTCGTTGATTCAAAACGACTTTGCCTTTTACAAGCATCGCTTTGAAATCGGAACGACTGGTAACACGAGTGGTTACTTCATGGTGGCGTTCAACGTAACAGGTGCGGGCGCGGGCGTGGACATTACCGCTGAAGTCAGCAAGGCCGGAAAAATCCTCGGCAAAGACACGGCCTCTCCCCAAGGAACAAAATTGCGTGATGAGGGTCACAAACTTTCAGACGCGATCTATCGCCGGATCACAGGTAAGGCTTCTGTTTTTCGTGAAAAAATTGTGTTCGTCTCTGACCGTTCCACCATGGGGCGCGATACGCGCAAAGAACTCTACATCATGGACTTTGACGGCCGTCGCGTAGAGCGCCTGACATTTTTTAATTCCACCATCATCTCTCCTGCGATCTCGCCGGATAATCGTCACATCATCTTCTCGTTGATCCAGTCTCACGCCACGGGTGACCGGCGTGGAAAAGAAAATAAGAATATTGATTTGAAAGTCTACGATCGTGAGACCCGCAAATTCACTACGGTCTCAGGACATCCGGGAGTGAATTCTGGAGCGGCTTACAGCGCTGATGGTAAGAGTATTTACTTTACTCTTACGACTTCAGGAAACGCCGACATCTACGAGATGAATTTGGCTTCGAAGAAGTTACGTAAAGTGACCACTCATTACGCTGAAGATGTGGATCCCACAGTAACAGCCGATGGTAATAGCATGAGCTTTTTGTCGAGCCGTGCCGGCCGCGCCCACATCTACATCATGAATCCTAATGGCCCAGACAATGATAAGAACGTACGCCGTGTAAGCTTCGTGGGTCAGTTCAACGCTTCTCCCCGCTACTCGCCGGACGGAAAAGCTATCGTCTTTACGTCGTGGGTGGATAACGGTTTTGATCTTTATCGCATCGACGCTCAAGGAAACAACCTCGCCCGTCTCACGAAGGACTTCGGCTCGAATGAAGAGCCTTGGTGGTCACCGGACGGCGAATTCATCATTTTTACCTCTCAACGCGTGCTCTCGCGTACCAAGGCCACCCAGGATATCTACATTATGAACAGGGACGGGGAGATCTTGGGCAAGCTGACCCAGGATTTCGGTCGTACCTACACCCCACGGTGGACTAACTGATCGATTTTACACGAAAAATCGTTTAAACTTTAAACACCGCAGCAAAATAGTCTTGTAATATTTTTAGGCATATTGTACTCTTTTCATAGTTACGCATTGCACAGAATGTGTCTTATCACTTTTATTAGTGTCAAGGAGATAACCATGAAAAGCTCTACTCAAACCCTCGAACTTAATACACTTTGCACCCAGTTGCTCAGTCATTTGGACGAGACGGTGTTCTTCTCACAGATGAGCGGTTACTTCTTCCAACTTTCAAGCGAACACAAAGTTCAGGTCTTTGAAGTGATCTCAGACGGCTCAACTCGTCTGGTGGCTGAGAACGGCCACTCAATCGAAGGCTCAATCCTCGCTAAAGGCATCGGCCTTTCAGGCTACGTTTCTCGCATGAAGCGCGCTTACTGGTCTAACAACGTAAAGCGCGACCCTATTACAGCTCACTCAAAGCGTGACGAAGTTGTTGAATCTGAGCTTGCTGTTCCTGTTATGCATGAAGGCACTGTGATCGCGACTATCCATATCCAATCATCAAAGAAAGATCGTTCATTCTCTGAAAAAGACGTAGCAGCGATCAACGAAGACTTGAAAGCTTTGAATGCTCCGATCCGCAACATGCGCCTCTATCTAGTGGCTCGCCACATGGCACGTGAACTTGAAGCGAAGCTCACTCTTCGTGAACAAGAGCGTATCGCTGGCCCGAAATATGACATCAAAACTGGCTCACAAGATAATGGTGAGCGCGTAAATTTGATCGCTGTTTCTAAGTCTATGCTTGAGACCATCGCCATCTCGAAGAAACTTGCTTTGCAAGACTTCCCGATGTTGCTCGACGGCGCACACGGCGTAGGTAAGAAGATCCTCGCTCGCAAAATCCACTTCTGGAGCCACCGTAAGAACGGCTCTTGTGTCCTCGTTCACTGCACATCTATGCAGGAAAACGCTTTGGATATCGAGCTCTTCGGTAAGAAAGGAAAGAAAGGCGCGTTCGTTGAAGCGAACGGCGGCACTTTGATCCTCGACGATATCAATGCTTTGTCACACAACCTTCAAGCGAAGATCCTTCGCGCCATGGTTACCGGCGAAGTGGTGTCTTCTGATAACGAAGAAAAGACCATGATCAACGTCCGTGTTATCGCGACAAGCAAGGGTAACCTTGAAGACGCAGTAACTCGCGGTGAGTTCAAAGCTGAGCTTTATGTCCGCTTGAACACTATGAACGTTCGTGTCGCTTCTTTGAAAGAGCGCACTGAAGATGTTCGCGCACTTGCTGAGCACTTCTTGAACGACGGCCGCGCTCAAAACGAAGCTAAGATTTTGACTTCTTCAGCTCAAGCCAAGCTGAACGCTTACCACTGGCCAGGAAACATCCAAGAGCTGAAAGGCATCATGGAGCGCGCGGCGGTTGTAGTTGAAGGTCAATACATCGACGAAAGCCACTTGCCTGAGTTGCGCCGCGAAGAAGTAAAAGAAGAAGTTAAAATCGAAGTGAAATTCGAAGAAGTTTGCCTCCATGACCTCGAGAAAACGCATATTTTGGCAACTCTTGACCACTTGGGTGGCAACAAAACACGCGCTGCGAAGTCACTCGGAATCACTGTGAAAACCTTGTATAACAAGCTGCACAGTTACGGGATGATCGAGAGCAAAGAAGCCTAGTATAACTGACCCTAAAAAAGTATTATTTCGACTCAAGGAGCTCGTATGACTAAGGCCACGACAGAAGACAAAGCAACTACTCCAGCAGGACCAGCAGCAGCTGCAGCAGTTCCTGAAGTCATGACCCTGAAGAACTTCCGCGCCAACAACGCGGACATTGAGAACTTCTATCGCTTCATCCACGACAACGGTTTGCGCCGTGAAGCGGGCATGATGATCGAGTACGCGATGGACAAGCTTAAGAAAGCTCGCAAAGGTAAGCGCCAAGCGAAGACTCTTCAGTAGACCAAAAAGATTTTTTGAAAAGGGGCCATGGTTTGGCCCCTTTTTTATTTCTGCGAGATAAACATGGAAGTTAAGCAAACAATCCCCAAGCACCGCGTTTTCTACGATGTCCTCTACGGACACGTTTCCCTTACAAATCTTGAATGGGATATCATCCACACGCCGTTCTATCAGCGTCTTCGTTGGATTCGTCAGCTTGGTTTCACCTTCTATACTTTTCCCGGCGCTGAACACTCGCGCTTCGGTCACTCCATCGGAGTGATGCATAACTCGCACATGATCTTGAAGACCATGGGCCGTGCTGTGGCCGATCGTCATCTTTATGATGACTCCGTGAAGAGCGATGCCAAGACTTATAACCAAAGCGTGCGTCTGGCGGCTTTGCTTCATGATCTGGGAACGTTCCCTTTTTCTCATACCACAGAGATGGCCTACATTCGCTACGGTGAGACCACCAATGCGAAGAACAGCAAAGGCCTTGCGGATGATCACGAGCACCTGGGTTCTTACATCATCAAGAACACGGATTATGACGGCGGTATCACGCAGCTCTTGAAAAAGAGCGGCATCGATCCGCAACGTATTTCTGATCTCGTAAAAGGTGTTGATAAGAGCGTGCTCGCCAATCAAATCCTGCACTCTGAAATTGATTGTGATCGCATGGATTATCTTTTGCGTGATGCTCACTACTCAGGCATTCACTACGGCACTTACGATCGCGACTATTTGTTGAACCACTTTCGTTCAGTGAAAGTGGGCGAGCACGACATCATGGCGATCAACCACAACGCTCTTCATGCGGTGGAAGATTTTCTGATGGCCCGTTACGCCTGGTACTCGCAAGTGATTCGCAGTGCGCGTGGAGCGCGCTTTGATGCCATGGCCGAAGAGATGATGTACTTCCTCCTTGAGAAAGGAAAAGTGCACACCTACTCGCAGCTCATGGACATGGTGGCAAATGACCCTGTTAAGTTCTACAGCTTCAATGATCAATACTTTATGAACATGGTTCACACCCAGTATCACTCCGGTGATCTGGATCGTTACCCACGTATGAAAGACATGGCCCATCGTTTGTTGTTTGAGATCGCACCGAAGACCGTTCGTTGTGATGAATTTAAGCAACGCTTGTTGGATCAAGATGACGATACCGGTAACGAAAAAATTCTGCGCAAGGCCCAAGAGAAGTTGCAGGAAATCAAAGATGTGTTGAAGAAAAAAGGCTCGGAGAAAGACTGGGTCCTGGAAGATTTCCCGAAAAAACACATCATGTTCGTGAAGTCCCGCAAGAAGCTGGTGAAGAGCAAAACCACGCAAAACCTCCTCTTGGAACGGGATCCGGCCAAGATCCTCATGGATAATGGGGAAGTCCGCCTTTTGGGGGACATGGAGAACTCGGTCATTGGGACCCTTCAGAACAAATTTAACTTCGTTCCGAACGTCTATTGCTCTGAAAGTGCGTGGGAGATCCTTAAGCAGGAAGGCGTAGTTTCCTGAGCGAACCAGGCAGGTTTTTCCCTGACCAAAGGACACTTGCCGTCGTGGGCGCCCGCCCGATACAATACTGAGGAGCGCGCTAAGATGGCGCACTCATTTACTTTTCCGCCGAGGTTGCACGGATGTATACCCAGCGTTACGCCACATCATCGCCGGCCGTTCCTAAGGTTCGCCCGGTTTTCCACTTCGACCAAGTCACAGTTGATTTCGGCAAGTTGAAAGCTCTACGCTCAGTGCAGTTGAGCGTTCTCCCAAAAGATATTCTTTTCGTCACAGGTGCTAGCGGTGCTGGCAAATCTACGTTGTTGAATATGATGGCAGGTTTGGTTGAACCCACCTCTGGAAAAATTCAACGCCTGCAAGACGATTCACGTTTTTTTGTCGCCAGCGTTTTTCAAGATCTGCGTTTGTGGAATGAGAAAACCTGTGAACAAAACATGTGGGTGAGCTACGACGCTCGCTTGTACGACTCTCGCGAACAGTTCCACAAAGAACTTCTCGAGCTCTCTCGTGTGCTTGGTATATATGACCACCTCGGCACAAAAATCGAGCAGTGTAACGGTGGACTCAAGAGTAAGGTTGCCATGGTTCGCGCGCTCTTAGCGAAACCCGATGCACTCTTAGCGGATGAGCCGACGTCAGCGCTTGATCGTGACGCCAGCTTCCGTCTTTTCGAACTTCTCAATCATTACAACCAACGCAAAGGTCTCACTATCGTGTGGGCCACTCACAATCGCGAGATGGTGAAGCAGTTCCCAGGCAAGGTTGCGCATCTTGATGCCGGCCGCCTGATGTACGCGGGGCAAGCATGTTTTATCTAAAAGAATTTTTCGCCACGCTTTGGGATTTGAAAGGTCGCGGAGCTTTCTTTTTGCTCGCGTCTCTAACTTTGGCCATCGTCTGCGCGTTTCGTCCGTCGGTGGATGCAGGTCTTACTGCTCTTGCCCCAGATGCTTGGGCCCGTCCGTATTTCACGGCTTTGTTTGATAACACCGTCGCGCAAGCTGACGTGATGGAAGAAATCCGCAATCGTCCGGAAGTCGCCGAAGTGCAAATGCTCAATCCTGCTGAAACCGGTGGAGTGCTTGGCCGCTTGATCGCACAGATGGGTGCTGACTACACAACGAAGAGTTCTGACGTGGCCGCCTTTGGTGTTCGTGTGATTTTGAAAAATGCCAAGATGACCAACGAAGGTCAAACCCTCTTGACTGGTCTTGAGCAAAGCTACGGAGCTGAACACGTAACGACATCTGGTGTGCGCTCACCTAAAGTCGGCGGCCTGTTTCAGACTCATCCCATGTTTCGTTACCTCGCGCGCTTTGGTTACGCCGGAGCTCTTGTTCCTGCTGCGTTCATCTGGGCGCTAGCCTTCGCACTTTGCTTTCCACACTTCAGCCGTCGCGCTTGGATCGTCGAGCGCTACCAACGCCGCACTTTGGTTCGTGCTAAGACCACCGCCACTGGACTCGCGGCTTTGGCACTTGTCGCCGTTTTAAGTTCAATCGTTTTGCAAGGCCCTGATGTCATCGGGCTTGCACTCTGTGTGGCTTGTTTCTCAATTCCATGGGCCGCGACCATGCGAGAGGTCAAATGGCGCTCTCAAAACTAAAGCATCCTATTTTTGTTATGCTGTTTTTTTTAGTGTTCCTGGGTGTATCGATTGCGAACGCAGCGACACCAGGACAGCTCGCGCAAAGCCGTGGCGCGATCATGCAGCTCGGTGCGCGTTTGAACGGCTTGGAGAAAACTCTCGGACAACATAACGATAAATACATCTCAGCCGTTGAGAAAATCCGTTTGCTCGAAACTGACGTCACCACTTATCAGCAACGCCTTGCGAGCGTCCGCATGGACGCGCTCAAGCGTGAGCAAGAAATGGCGGCGATCTTGCGCTCACACGCGCTCTCTATGGTTGAAGATGAAGTGGTCCCCGATGCGGCCTACCACGCGCTGACCATCGAAAATCGTTCAAAAGCTCAAGCGGCTGTGCAAGAGGCGCAAGCGCTTGAAAAAATCGTAGGGGAGTTTCAAGAACGCCTCGATCTCCTTCGTCGTGACGAACAAGAGCTGCTGAAACTCAGCGCAGATTTGGACACGAAGAAAAAACAAATGACAGAAATCTACTTGGCTAAGCTCGACGAACGTCAGCGCTTGGAAACTGATCTGCAGAAGCAAAAGATCTCCACACGAATCAAAACCGTGCGTAAAGAAGAGTCTTTGGGTCTTAATATCCCAGCAGAACTTAAATTTGGCTCTCCTCTCGAGAGCTGGGCTGAAGTTCTTCCCTCAGAGAAGGGTGTGACTTATAAATTTGGTAAACTACAGCCGCTCCATGCCCCGCGTGCAGGGCGTGTCATTTACAACGGTGATCTGGCTTCCTACGGCAAGGTTTTAATGATCGATCATGGTAACGACATCCGTAGCGTGATGCTGGGACGTTTTACATCGAGTCTGGAGAAGAATACGAATGTGAAGGCGGGTGATACACTCGGTCACACAGATTCCAGTGCTGAATCACTCTACTTTGAAGTTCGCAAAAAGAACGTCGCGCAAAAGACAATTCACTGGATGGATCAGAGGGCCACGAGTAAAATCTGAGGACACCGTATCGGGAGTTCCTCATGTCACTACGTTTCCTCATTCTCGCCTTCATCCTTATTTCTCCACTTCATGCAGCTGAAGAAAAAGCGAAGCCTACCACTGCGGCCCATCGCTCGCGCTTTGAGCAGCTTGAATTGTTTAATAAGGTGCTCTACCTCATCGAGAATCAGTACTACCGCACGGTTGACACTGAAAAACTTATTGAGGGTGCTCTTAAAGGCATGATGGAGACGCTCGATCCGCATACTTCATTTCTGAACAAAGACTATTTCCAAAAAATGCAGAACGACACAGCAGGTGAGTTCGGTGGCCTTGGCGTTGAAGTCACTCAACGCGATGGCACGATTGTCGTGATCACGCCGATTGAAGATAGCCCAGCTTTTCGTGCCGGTATCCGTCCTCGTGACCGTATCGTTGAAATCAACAATGAATCTATCCAGGGCCTCAACCTCGATCAGGCCATCGAGCGCATGCGCGGAAAAAATGGTGAGAGCATTACTTTAGGTATAGCCCGTGAAGGACACGACGGAGTGAAGCAGTTTCGTCTCAAACGCGAAATCGTAAAGGTCAATCCAGTGAAAGCAGAGATGATCCAAGGAAACGTGGCCTACATCCGCCTGACCCAATTTCAAAAACGTGCTGCTCAGGCCGTGGAAGAATCGCTAGCGAAGCTTAAGAAAGAAGCGGGCAAGGAAGGCCTTGCTGGCATCGTGCTCGACCTGCGCTCGAATCCAGGAGGACTCTTAGACCAAGCCGTTGAAGTGTCTTCGATCTTTTTGAAAGAAGGCATCGTGGTTTCAACGGAAGCGCGCGATCCACAGAATAAAGATATCCGTTACGTAAAAAAGCAAGGCTTCAAAGATCTCGAGACTCCACTCGCAGTGTTGATCAACGGTTCGTCGGCTTCGGCTTCGGAGATCGTTGCTGGAGCGATTCAAGATCATCAACGTGGTCCAGTGGTGGGACAACAATCATTTGGTAAAGGGTCAGTCCAAACCGTGGCTCAGCTCGACGGTGGCACCGGTGTGAAACTCACCATCGCCCAATACCTCACGCCGAAAGGCCGTCGTATTCAGGGCGTCGGTATTGCCCCCGACATCACGATTGATGATCTGGACCCGGTCGCTTATGAGCGCGCTAAAAAGATTGATCGCAACGTGCGAGAGCGCGATCTCAGGAACCACTTAGCCGCGACAGTAGAAACGGCGGAAGAGAAGAAGGCCCGTGAAGAGATGGAGCGCTTGGATCGCGTGAAGCGTAATGAAGCGATCGAAAAGCGCACTAGAGAAGCCAAGAATCCGAAAAAAGAAAACGACGAAGACGACATCTTCCGAATCTACAAGCCTGCTGAAGATTATCAAGTTCAGCAAGCGGCCTCTCTCTTGAAAGGCATGCGCTTTTTAACCCAAAAGGTACGTCTCTAAATGCTGGCCCCCGGCCAAAAGGCCGCCACCGTCTCTGAGTTGGTGGCCCACATCAAGCACACATTGGAAGACACTTTCAATGAGGTGATGGTGGAGGGGGAAATCAGCGGTATTTCTCACGCTCACAGCGGGCATTGCTATTTCAATTTGATGGACGAAGACGCCTCCATCTCCTGCGCATTTTTTCGCCAGGATCTCCTGCGCCATCCAGGATTCAAAAATATCAAAGAAGGGGACCGTGTCCTCGTTTATGGACCACTTTCTGTTTATCAAAAACGCGGCTCGTTTCAGATTCTCGCCAAACGTGTCATGCCGGCCGGTGAAGGCCTGTGGAAGTTACGCTTTGAGGCCCTCAAGAAAAAATTGCAAGGCGAAGGTTTGTTTGATCCTGAAAAAAAACGCCCACTGCCGGCCTTCCCAAAACGCATCGCCTTGATCACCGCTCCGGGAGGAGCAGCGTTGCATGATTTTTTAAATGTTTATTCTCGTCGCGGTTTAGGTTTTGAAATCGTCCTCGTGCCCGCACTCGTGCAGGGAGATAAAGCTCCTGCCTCACTTATCAAAGCGCTTGAAAAAGTCGTGAGCGTGGGGAATTTTGATGTGGTGGTGTTTGCTCGTGGCGGTGGGAGTCCAGAAGATCTATGGTGTTTCAACGATGAAGCCCTCATTCGTCGTATGTCTGCGTGTCCTATTTCTGTGATTAGTGCTGTCGGCCACGAGGTAGACTGGACGCTCAGCGATTATGTCGCCGATGTTCGCTGTGAAACACCAACTGCAGCCGCTGAAGTTCTCACACAACCCCAAACAGAAGTGCTTCGCCGGATTCAAGAAGCGCATCGCCGATTGCTTTCGCACTTGCGCCATCAGCAAGCCGAGTTGCAAAACCTCCTCACGCGTTACCATCCTCGCCAGCTCATCGGAATTGTCCTCGCGCGTCTGCAAGAACAACGTGCCCGCTTAGAAAATATGAACCCCGTACTCAAGGCCCATCGCTACCTGCCACTTGGAGAGTACGGTATTGAGGTCGACGATCTCTTCCGTCGCCTCGAAAGTAGTTTAAAAACATCGCTACAAAGTCTAAGGACCCGCGTTGACCGTGCTCAAGCGCAAGTGGATTCCATGAACCCGCGGGCGGTACTCTCGCGTGGCTATGGAATCATTGAGGGCCCACAAGGAATCGTGAGTTCACAAAAAACCTGGGACCAACTTCCCAGCGGTGCCAGCGTGACAGTCGCGTTCCATGACGGCAAAGGTCAGGCACAAAAAAAGGATCGCTCATGAAATACTTACTCCTTCTTCTCATCGCCACGCAAGCTTGTGCCTCTGAAAAAAAATCAGGCCCGGTTATCACTCCGCCGCCACTCAACGAAGTTGTGACGGTAGAAACACAGCCGGGCTTTGTCCGTTGGGTGAGTTTTTCTGTGGAACCCACACAAGAAGATGCTGAGCTGTGGTGTAAAGATCAGCGCCTTAAGCATGCTCCTCTCGGCGCTGGCCGTCGTTTCGCATACATCGCAGAGACCTATTTCTCTGATTCGAAACCGTACAGCTGCCGTCTCGTGCTAAAAGACAAAAAAGAAATTCCCGTTGTGAATTTCATCGTGAAGCCGTTCAAGTACAAAGAAGAAAAGCTCAAAGTTGATTACCGAACCGTGAAGCTTTCTAAAAAAGATCTCAAGCGCGCGCAGAAAGAACAGCGCATGCTCGCTGGTCTTTACACCCAATCAGCCTCAGTACCGTATTTCAATCAGGCCTTTAAGGCCCCGTTGGACTCACACATCACCAGCATCTACGGTAATCGACGTGTTTATAACAATGCCCATAAGAGTCAGCACCTAGGAACCGATTACCGCGCAGCGATTGGTGTGCCGATTCCAGCGGTCAATCGCGGCCGTGTGCTGTTTGCTGGTGATTTGTTCTACACCGGTGGCACAGTCATCATCGATCACGGTATGGATATTTTCACAGTCTACGGACACCTCTCGGAAGTGAAGGCCCAGGCCGGTCAAATCGTGAATGCCGGCGATATAGTAGCGCTCTCAGGAAACACCGGTCGATCGAGTGGGCCGCATCTGCACTGGGGAGTTAAAATCCACGGGCATTATGTGAATGGCTATTCACTCATCGATGAAACGAAAAAACATTTTCCATGAATCCACGTCTGCTACTCCAAAACCAGGCCCATCGTTTGATGTTTGTGATCGACTCACTTCATCCACAAGACGTGCGCCAGACTTTGGATGAGTGGATTAAGCCCTTGCGTGGTGCGCAGGTGGGGGACTGGGGAACTCAGACAGCTGGATTTATTCCCATCTGGTTGCCTGCTCCGGCGCGCCTACATAACGGGAAAAAACCACCGGGTGCAAGTGTGTTGGTGCGTCCTCTTCACCAGGATTTGTTGAATTCGACGGATCCTCAAGAAATCGAAAACCAGGTTGAAGCGGTGGTAGAGGCCCGTGAGGGTGAAGCCCCCTTTCATGCTGTGGTTGCGGGCTTTTTGTCCCGTGCGCTGGCACGCGAAGGCGAAGCTTCACGTAAGCTCGCCCAGCGCCATCAACGGGTGTTTGAACGACAACTGCGCGTGGCCTTGAAAGAGCTCGCGACAGATGAAATCACTCACACAGCGTACCTGGAAAATTTCGCCCGCTTCCTCGAGCTGCAAGAGGCCCTCGTCGGTGCTCCTGGCCCTGAGACTCTTTCGCAAAATCTCGAGCTACTTTCTCGCCGATTGGACCGCAAAAAAAACTGGCGACTCATTTTGCGAAGTGAAGCGCGTGAAGAAATCACGGGCGATCTTTTTTATCTTGGGACCTTGCGAGGTGCACCGGTATTCCTAGAACAACTTTCCATGGATCTAGGTCCACTAGGTATTTGCAGTGCTGCGCTGGTCGCAAGTTCTATGCGGCGTCTAGTGCACCAATGGGAAACGAGTGAAGCCGATGTAAAACCAGGGCACATTGTACAAGAAGCTTTTCAAGCACTGCCTTTCCCGTTGCTGTTTCTTGGCGAGAAGGGCGAAGTTCTGCAACATAACACCGCGTTTGTGAAGATGAGTCTCGCACCGTCACGGGTAGGAAAGTTGCAAGAGTTT
>JAKFUR010000007.1 GCA_021732585.1 Bacteriovoracaceae bacterium | reverse complement strand
AGCCGCCATCGAGCGCATCCATGAAGGCACGCTTACCGGAGACCACACCTATCGGCATGCCGCCACCGACGATTTTTCCGTAGGTGCACAGATCTGCTCGGATCCCGAATTGCGCCTGCGCTCCACCCGGATGGTTACGGAAACCAGTGATGACTTCATCGAAGATGAGGCAAGTTCCCGAGGCTTCGGTGATACGACGAACTTCGCGCAGAAACTCCACCGGTTGAAAATCGCAGCGACGGCTCTGCACCGGCTCGATCAATACGGCCGCGAGATCTGACGCCATGGCGCGGATTTTTTCCAGCGACTCGGGTGTGCCGTAGTCCAGCACGATCATGTTCGAGACAGAACTGCTGTTGATGCCCGGTGCGGCCGGGTACGACTGGCCCGACTTCGCGGCCCGCAGGATCACTTCGTCGTTGATGCCGTGGTACGAACCGGTGAAGACAACGATCTTGTCTCGGCCGGTCACAGTGCGCGCGATCCGCATAGCACCAAGGACCGCTTCCGAACCGGTGTTACAAAACGCCGAACGCTCGTTGCCGGTGAGTTCGTTGATGAGCTGGCTGACTTCTCCGACGAGCGGATGCTGGGGACCGATCTCAATGCCCGCATCGAGCTGGGCATGGAGGAGTTTTTTTATGTCTTGGTTGCCGTTGCCAAAGAAGTTCGATCCGAAACCACAAGTCATGTCGACGTACTGATTCCCGTCGAGATCCCAGAGTGCTTGCGCCACGGACCGCTGCACGACGATGGGATAGGTGATCTCTTTCCATTCCGGCTTGAAGCCAGTGACGACGCGCGGATCGGCGTGGTTGATGCGGTTATCTTGCGTGAATTTTTTCGAGGCTTTTGTTTTGTCGCAGTAGTGCTTAATGAATTGATCAATGTGCTGCTGCTGGGCCGGTGTGAGCGCGGCGCTCTTTTCGACGAGGATACGCGCCGAAGCTCCGAAGGCTTCTTTGACGTTGGAGACTTTCGGCTTGATGGCGGATACAGGAATCGTTGCTATGGATTTTACTTCGCTCCCGCGCAGCATCTCAAGTTGGCGCTGCATCAGTTCAAGCTGCATTTCCACAACACGTTGAATGGATCCGATCTCTGCGATCGCCGTGACTGGCGCGATAACAGCTGCGGGAGCCGGCACTGCACCTGGAGTCGTACTCACCGCCGCAGGCGCAAGATGCTTAGTGAGGGTCTCCACCGTCGGCAGGGTCTCCATCAACTGGCGGAACGTGATCGCCACATTAAAGTTCTTCTTCAGTTTGAGTGCCACCTGTGTGAGCGCGAGTGAATCAAGACCCATCTCGATGAAGGTCGTGCCCTCGGAGAAGCTTCGCACGTCGATGCCAGAGGCATCCTCGAAGATCTGCGCCATCTCGGTTTTTACTTTTTCTAGATTCATCATAGGAGCTCCCAACGATTGTAAAGCGGTCGGATTCGCACTCAAAGGTGCGAGCCACGAAATTGTTTTTCTAAAATTGTAGGTGGGCGCCGGTACGACACCGCGGATCTCTGAATAGAGACGCAGATCAAGACCCTGAACCCAGACCTGTGCTGCGAGATCTGCGAGCGAGCCTGTCGCACTCGTGGCCGTCAACACAACACCGTCGCGCAGAATCTTTTTCACCGACTGCGCCAGCACAGATTTCGCCGCGACTTCTACGTGCAGCTGCACTTGCGTACCGAGAGATTCAACGGCGGCTAAGAAATCCACAGGCCGCAAAATCTGCTGGGCCCAGTACAACGTCTCTTGGAAGAGCGCAGTTTCCAGCTTTCCCGTTACCGACGAGATCATCGGCACCGCTGGCGTCTGCAACTCAAACCCAGCGAGGAAAGTTTCGAACTCACCCACCATGCCGTTCATCATGCGCGAATGGAAGGCGTGCGATGTGGCGAGGTGCATACTGGCCACCACCGCCTCTGTCAGGCGCTCTTGGAGTTTTGTGATGGCCGAGGTCTCACCCGCGACCACCGTGCTCTTCGATCCATTCACTGCTGCGATGTCAAGCGGCAGATCAACGATGAACTTCTCGGTAGCGCTACGGTTGAGGCCCACAGAAAGCATCGAACCGCGCGGCATGCTTTGCGCGAGCTGGGCACGCTTGGCGACGATTTTCAGACCGTCTTCCGCTGAGAACACACCGGCGAGCACCGCCGCGACGTATTCACCGACGCTATGTCCGAGGACCACATCAGGGAGAAGACCTTTCGAGATGAGAAGTTTTCCGTAGGCCAAACCAAAAACAAAGATCGCCGGTTGGGCGCACACGGTATCTGTCAGGTCGCCCTGCTCATCCAGCATGGCGCGCTTGAAATCAAAATTTAAAAGCGGACGAAGAACTTCACTGCACTCATCGACGACTTGTTTGAAAAGTGGCTCGCTATGGTAAAGCTCGAGGCCCATCGCCGTGCTTTGCGACCCCTGTCCAGCGAAGATAAAGCTCGCTTTCTGGGCGATCGCCTTCCCTACGTAAGACTTCGTCTGCGCGCCGTTTTGAACGACAGCACGGCGGTGAGGCCAAACCTTGCGGTGATTCTCAAGGGTGGCGGCGACCGCGCCCGTGAGCACCAGCGACTTTTGTGTTTCCTCAGCTTGCTCCGCACTGGGCGCCGAAAGTTTAAAAACGTGGGGTCTAGATTTTTCATCTGTCGCCGGCATCTCGTAGTTTTCAATCACCACGTGGGCATTGGTGCCACCAACACCGAAAGATGAGATCCCCGCGAGGCGCCGCGGGTTTGAGAAAGTTTTATTGACTGCGGTGAACTCGAAGCCGGAATTTTCGAGCAGCGGATTGATCTGAGTGAGATGGGCCGTGCCCGGGATGAGATTCTCACGCACGACGTGGACCGCTTTGATGAGTCCCGCCACACCTGCTGCTGCGGTAAGATGGCCAATGTTACCCTTAAGAGACGAGACTACGCAGCCCTTCGAGGCCGACGCAAACACGCTCTCGAGTGCGCCCACTTCAATCGGATCCCCGACCGGCGTCGCCGTCCCATGAGCTTCGATGTAGCCGATGTCTGCGGGTGAAATACCCGCGTCCAAGTGAGCACGGCGAATAGCTTCCGCTTGCCCCTCCATCGACGGTGCGGTGAAACTCATCTTGTCGGCGCCATCGTTACTGAGACCGACGCCTTTGATGACGGCCAAGATCGTATCTTGATCGGTTTGTGCATCGGTGAGACGCTTAATCACCACCACGCCCGCGCCATCTGTGAAGACAGTGCCTGTGGCGTTGGCATCGAACGGTCGGCACGCGCCGTCGCGAGTAAGAATGCCGCCCTCTTGAGAGAGGTGACCGCGCAGCTCCGTTCCGCTGATGCTGATGCCACCAGCGATCGCCGCATCACACTGACCTAAGCGCAGTGAGTTCACGGCCTGGATGATGGCGACCAACGAGGTCGAGCAGCCGGTATGCACACTCAGTGCCGGACCTTTGAGATTAAGTTTATGAGCAGCGCGTGTGGCGACGTAGTCTTTCTCTAGACCCAGCATGACGTTGAATTCACCGAAGGCCTGCGCTTTACTGGCGTGATCAGCGACTTTTTGTGAGTAGAGACTGTTACCGGTACCGGCGAACACACCGATGCTGAGATCCGACTGAGTAAGGCCCGCGAGCTCGAGGGCCTCGTGTGCCACCTCGAGGAATTTCCGCTGCTGCGGATCCATGAGTTCGGCTTCCCGCGGAGTCATGCCGAAGTATTCATGATCGAATTCTTTGTGGCCCGGCATCACACCGGCGACACGCACGTACGCCGGATCCTGCAGAAGTTCTTTCGGGATTTTGGCATCGGCTTCTTCGGCGGTGAAGCTCGTCAGGAGATTTTCTTGCTGGCAGATTTTTTGCCACAGCTCGCTCACACTCTGCGCCCCAGGAAAACGACCGGCCATGGAAATGATGGCGATGTCTCCGGAGAGTACGGCCTTCTTGTGCGGACGATTCCCACTCGTTGAGTTGAGCACCTTCGCGATGGTCGGTTTCTGAAAAAGTAACAAAGGTGAAAGTGTCGTATCAAGTTCGCGGTTCGCTTCATTGATGAGTTTCACGGCGGTGAGGGAATTTCCACCGAGTTCAAAGAAGTGATCCTGCACTCCAAGGGGACTGATCTGCAGATACTTTTCGAACAGGCCAACGAGGACTTTTTCTTGACGAGTCGTCGCCGGCACGACAGATGGAAGATGGCCCGGACGAGCAGTGGCATCCAGCGAAACCACCAGCGCTTGGCGGTCGATCTTACCTGAGGGAGTCACCGGAAGCGCGCTGATCGCAATGAACTGCTTCGGCAGCATATACTCTGGAACGATAATTGAGAGACGATGACGCAGATCCGCAGATCCACCCACCACAAACGCTGCAAGTTCCGTGATGTCTGCGTCGACGTAACTTTTCACGACCGCATCCACGCCTAAACTTTTCAGTGCGACTTCCACTTCTCCGAGTTCAACTCGATGGCCGCGAATTTTAACCTGACCGTCTTGGCGGCCCAGGAACTGAAGTTCTCCGCTCGTCGCATCTCGCTTCGCCCAATCGCCTGTGCGGTAGAGCCGTCCGAGAGTGGCGTGTGTGATAAAGCGTTCTGCGGTGCGAGTCGCATCGTGCAAGTAACCTTGCGCAAGGCAGACTCCTCCAAGGTAGATTTCACCGTCATCGGTTTCTTCAAACTCTGAGTTCAAAAGATGCACACTGCAGTTGGTGATTGCATGGCCGATGCTCGGTAGCGCGGGCCACGTCGAAGCATCCGATGGAAGCGTCAACGACGTCACGACGTGCGTTTCACTGGGTCCGTAGTGATTGTGCAGGCGCGCCGTTGTGGCGTTGAAAAAAGTTTTCATGGCCGCACTGATGCGCAGAGCTTCCCCAGCGACGATGACGTGCCTTAGCATGGGCAGAGACTGCGGTTGGGCGGCCGCAAAGTCCGCGAGCTGCGAGAGAGCGACGAAAGGAAGAAACAGGCGTTCGACGTTTTGTGTGCGCAAGATTTCAAATAGGCGCGCAGGATTCTTGCGCTCGTTCTCAGCGATGAGTACGAGCACTCCGCCCTGAGACAGGGTCGAGAAGATTTCTTGAAAATGCACGTCGAAGCTCACCGGTGTGTACTGCAGAGTTGTGAGTGCCCCGGGCGTGTTCGTGCTTTGCCACTGGAGGAGATTCACCAGCGCGGCGTGCCCCATGCTCACGCCCTTCGGCGTTCCGGTGGAGCCGCTGGTGTAGATAACGTAAGCCAGTTCACCAGAGGTGCTTGAGACGACGGCGTTTGAATCTTCGATGGCCTCGAGCGAAAGGTTTTCACCGATGACCACATCACAGCGAGCCGCAGTGACCATGAGCTTGCGGCGTTCCTCGGGATAGGTTTTATCCAGCGGTAGATAGGCGGCGCCGACTTTCAAAACACCGAGCAAAGCTGCGACGAGATCAAACGAGCGCGGCAAACTCACACCGACGATGTCGCCGGATTTTACTCCGCGAGAAAGAAGGGCGTTGGCAATCTGGTTCGCTCGATTTTCGAGTTTATCGTAGCTCCACGAAGACGCACCCATGCGAACCGCAATATGGCGGCCATGGATCTCCACGGCATGAGTGATGAGCTCGTGAACTCGCACTGAAACTCCTTAAGCTGAATGATGAAATTTAGCATCTCCTCCCGTCGTAATGCGCGAGGATGCCTAAAACGTGAAAACTTTACTTGTCTAAGATGTGAATTTTGTTGAATTCTCTATAGGTAAACGACTGATATCACGTGAGCATCCTCTCGCGATACGTACGTGCGCAGGACTCTCCCACTTTCATAGGTGATCAATTGTAGGGACAGGTCGACCTCGAACTGATGAAAGTCGATGAAGGCTTTGAGCTCCGGATAGAGCGCTTTGTAGGCCGCTTCCTTCAAACTAAAGATCATTGTGAGCTGCCAGCGTTGCTGAAAAACATCCGCACTGAGATTTTGTTTTTCATTTTTTGTAAGGACGGTGTCGAGCAAGAGTTCGACTTTTTTTTCATCGAAGAGGTCTTCGACGTCAACACCGAGGTATTGCTGTGTTCGTGAGAGCACGGCGATGGCGAGGGTGTCGCTATGTGCGAGGCTGCCAATCACACCCGCAGGCCACAGTGGCATGCCTACCTCGTCCAAGGGAATTTGCGAAAGCTCTATGCCAAGTTCTGCGGCCGCAACGGCCGCACACCAGCGTGCTCCAATGGATTGAGACTTTCGTTTCTCGACGGCGTTTTGCCACCTCAAAGGGAGCCAATGTGCAAATTCTGCGCGCACCGTCTCAGGCAACGGCAACTCGCAGCTGCGGGCGCACAGTCCTTCGATGGGTATCGTGAGCGCTCGCATGCTAGAAGGCGATGATGAAGAACGCGATGGTCGACAAGACCGCGGCGATCTGCGTGAGTCGCTCGAAGAACTTGTCCGTTGCTGTGCGCTTCTCTCCGTTCAATAGAATCACGTCGTGCGGCTTAATGGTCGGAATAGTTTCAACCTTCGTGATGTCGAAGTGAATCTTCTGGAGACCGGTGCCGGTGGTACGGATGATATAGGCCTCTTGGTAGCTCAGGTTCGGGATCACGCCACCGCTCTTTGAGAGGTAGTAGAACAGGCTCGCGTTGTCCTGAAAGAGGACCTTCCCCGGTGCCTGCACGCCGCCGAGGACCGTGATCGTTGCCACGGTGTCTCCGTTACCGCCGTCGCTCAGGAGATTGATGAAGAGCGTGTCTTGTCCCGTCCAGGTGAACGGCTTCGCAGCGACGTTGTTTTCGTAGTACTGGTTCAAGCTGATCGCGTAGGAGCGGTTCATCTGCTTGAGCGAGACCGAGAAGAAATCCTTCTTCATGTCGCCGTCGATGCCGCCCGCTTTAGAGATCACCTTGTCGATGGATTCGTTGCGATCCACTAAGTAGCGACCCGACTTTTTCACGAGACCGCGCACTTCGACGAAGTACTTTTTCTCGACGAGACGGAAGCGCGTGTCCTGGGCACCCGTCTGAAAGAAGCTCTCAAAGCCGCGGATGACTTTATCACGAAGCTGCGGAAACGTTAGGCCCGTCGCCTTAATCTTAACGTTGTACGGAAGCAGGAGCTGGCCTTCGTGGTCAATGCGAAATCTTCCCGTCAGGCGTTCGTCGGAGGGATGGCTCAACGAGAAGAGGAACCCGGGGGCCATGAGGTTTTTAGTTTCTTCGAACTGCGGGAGGTCGTTGAGGTTGATCATCTTCGAGCGACCGGCCTCAGATTCAGCGCGCGCCATCACGTCGACGAGTTTTTCGTAGTCTTTGTCATTCGAAGGGCCACCCGCACAGCTCGCAAGCATCATCAGCGCGGTCAGCAACAGCACGTGTCTCATAAATTCTCCGGTTATCGGGTAACTCGCAGTTAAGTCAAGATATCGCAAGAAATACTTTCTATGCTATCTTTATTACACAGCTAACGACCACTTGTAGGGCTTTTGCTATACCGACGGTTGAGATGAAAATACTCCACATCACCCAGCTCCTGGGAGTCGGCGGACTCGAACGCCTGATCCAGGGCCTCATGCTAGAGCAGAAGAAAAGCGGCCACCAGGTCGCTTTGCTAGTGTATGGAGACGACCAGACGTGGGTGCCACGCTTCCGAAGCCTAGGACTCGAGGTCTTCAACGACTACAAAAAGACTGACGGCTACGATAAGAAACTGCTCGGGATCATTCGTGACCGCGCTCGGTCCTTCGATATTATCCATACGCATGATCTCAATCCGGCGATGTACGTCGGACCACTGCGTGCTCTTTCGGCGCTGGGAATTTTCAGGTTTCCCCGTTGGGTGCACACCGCTCATGGCATGGACCACATCAGTAAGCGCCCCATCACAACATGGTACGAAAGAATCTTCACGCGCTTCAGCGATGGCGTCGTGGGTGTGGCCTCCCACATCTGCGCGACCTACCATGACAAGATTTGGCTCTCGAAAAAAAGAATCCACCAGATCGACAACGGCATCCTCCTCAACGCGAAAGAAAAACCTTCCCGCTCGGAGCGGATGGATCAACTCAAGAGCAAGTATGGCGTGACGGCCGAGGGTTCAGTGTGGATCTGCGTGTCGCGAGTCGTTCCTCTAAAAGATCAGCGTCTCATTCTCGCAGCCGCGCGCGAGTTACCAAGAAGTACATTCTTGCTCGTCGGCCCCTCTGGCGACGAAGTCTACTGGAACGAACTGAAAAAAGAATGTCCTGCGAATGTGATTTTCTTGGGTGGCCAAGACGATGTTCCCGAACTCCTCTCGCTGGCCGACTTCTACCTCTCACCGTCACATCATGAAGGCATTCCCCTCGCCGTGCTCGAGGCAGCGGCGCACAGTTTGCCCGCCGTTCTGAGTGGCATCCCGGGCCATCGGAATTTGCAGAGAGCCGAACGTCCGATTGCGCTCTTTTTCAAGACGGGTTCCGTCGCCGATTGTGTCGCAATGGTGACACAGATCGAACGCGACCCGCCGCAAGCCCAACGTCTGGCCCAGGAATTTAACTCCGTGGTGCGAGCGCACTATTCTCAAGAGCGCATGGCCACTGACTACGAACGTGTCTACCGGCAGGTCACTGTATGAAACAGCTGCGCGAGGGACACTGGCCAATTTTTCTTTTGAGCAGCCTCAGTTCCATGGCGAATCTTTTTCTTCCCTTGGTGCTGGTGCGACTCCTCACGCCCGAAGAGATCGGCAGCTATAAGGTCTTCTTCATCTACCTCACGATCCTACCTTTTCTCGTGATGGCGGGCGGGCCCTTGCATTCGGTGTACTACTGGGCCGGCTTCCCCGACACTGAGAAGAAAAACTATCTCAATGCTAGCTGGACCCTCACACTCGGACTCTCTGCTTTGATCGCGCTCTTGGGTCTTCCTATGGAAGCCTACCTGGCGACACACTTTCACGTAACACCGTTGTTCATGATCTTCTTAATCTTCGCCGGATTCCTCTGGTCACCTACCTCACACTTCTCGGAAGCGTCCATCGCGCTCGGCCACCGAAGCGTGGGTGCGATGTTTGACACCGGTTTCGAGCTGCTCAAAGTCGCGGCCTTCATCTTCATCGCCGTTGAGTATCGCAGCTTAGAAAAAATTTTCGTATTCTTCGTCTGCATGCTGACAGTCAAGCTCTTCATGACGGCGTACCTCAACAAGCGGCTCAACGGAATCCAACTCAGCTGGAACGTGCCGGCCATGAAAAAGGTCATGACGTACTCAGGCCCGATTGCGCTGACGGGGTGCCTTGGAATCTTCATCGAAAAGTTCGATCTCATTCTGCTCTCGGGGTACATGGACTCGCGCTCGTTTGCGTTCTATTCCCTGGGCTGCCTCGCCGTGCCGCCGCTCTTCCTTCTCGAAATGTCGGTACAAAAGATCCTCATCCCGTCCCTCTCAGCGCACTACCATAAACAAAACTGGGCCGCCGCCGCTGCCGACTACCGAAAAGCAATCGCTGACATCAGCTTTTTGATCCTTCCTTCCGTGTTCGGTCTTTTTGTATTCGCCGACGCGATCGTCGAACTGCTGTTCACAAAGGCCTACGCCGAGTCGGCAATCTACCTGCGCATCTTCTCTTTGAGCTATCTCTTGCTGCTTTTTCCTCATGACTCCGTCGCGCGCGCCACCGGCAAGACGACTTGGATTCTCAAGACCTACCTCTTCATCACGCCACTCTCTCTAGCGGTCACATACCTGGCCGTACAACATATGTCGGCCGCTGCCGTCCTCGGCATCACCATCGCCGTGAAATTCATCCCCAAAGTCCTGGGCCTATGGTTCTCCGCCAAGGTGATGAACTGGCGAGCGGTGGACATGTTCCCGTGGCGCATCAACTGCGAGCGCATCATCATCTGCACTCTTCTATCGGCACTCTCGCTTCTCACGCAGAGCTTTTTCGCTGAGCAGGTGGTGTGGTTCCTCGTGTGCGGCTCAATCTTCGCTGCTGTGTATTTGGGGCTGAGCTATCTGAGAAAAGCTCCATGAAAACCATCCACCTCTTTGCTCCTGGCCCTATCGGTGGCGCGGAAAAAGTCGTCTCCAGTGGTGTGAACGAACTTGTTCGTCAGGCTTGCGATACAGAGCTTTGGATTATCCGCGAAGCAAGAAATCCGCGCTGGGCGGAGGAGTTTACAAAACTTCTGGACGCTGCAGTGAAGACGCGCTTCTTTGAAAGCTCTGGCGCATTAGATTTTTCTCTCATCCAGAAACTAAGAGCGGCACTGGGAGAGCATCAACTCCTCCATACCCATGCCTTCAAAGCCGCGTTCTACGGGCATGCGGTCAAATCCTCGACTACCAAACATGTCCACACTCACCACGGCCAAACCGCGCACACGTTGAAAGTGAGATTGTACGAACGCATCGAGTTGTACGTGATGAAGCGCGCCGATCAGGTGCACGCCGTCTCCACGGCGATGGAAAAGGATCTTCGTGCCAAAGGGGTTCGCCATCTTGAATTGGTTGAAAATCCATTGGTGATGCAAGCTTCAAAGATTCGCACGCCGCGGCCAGTGGGAAGTTCGTTTCTTTACGTCGGACGACTCTCCCACGAGAAAGGCGTCGACGTGCTTCTCAAGGCGCTACAGCTGACACAAAAAGATTTTACCTGCTCACTCACGATCGTCGGTGACGGCAGTGAAAGAAAAAATCTCGAAGCGCTCGCGCAGTCATTAGACCTTAAAGAAACTACATTCCTGGGGTTTCAAACTTCTGTGACTGATTTTTTTCAGCAAGCCGATGCTCTCGTCATGCCCTCTCGGCGCGAAGGTCTTCCACTCACCCTCATAGAGGCGCTCTGTTCAGGACTTCCAGTGATCGCATCACGAGTGGGTGGCATTCCGGATTTTGTGACTTCGGGAAAGAATGGACTGTTGTGCGAACCAGATGATCCTGCGGCCCTGGCGCAGCAACTGGGTGCCTTTCTGAAAGACCGCGAGCGCATCTCGCTTGAAGCCAGGCCACACATGGAACGCCTCACAGAGAGATTCTCCCTTGAAGCCTGGACGAAGAGAACACTTGCCCTCTACAAAAGTGTCTTGAGCCACTCATAGGCCGTCTGGCCCACTTGTGTTTCATCAAACTTAGCTTTCATGCGCTCGCGCGCCGATGCGAGAGTCGCCAGCGACGCAGCATCTAGACGCACGTCCGTCATGGCCTTAATCCACTGCTCTGCCGTTTCGGCATTGTGATACATGTTCGGCTCCACTTCCGCCCCTTGCACTCCCATGGCCGTACTTATGAGAGTTCTATTCATGGCAAACGCTTCGACGATCTTGATGCGCGTCCCAGAGCCATAGAATAACGGAGCGACGGAAAACGCCGCCGTTTGATAGACACCTTTGATCTCATCGACGCGACCAAGGAAATTGATTCCCGGCTTTTGTAGGTAAGACTCAAGCCAACTCGCGTCCCCGACACCCGCTATCGTAAGACGCGCCTTCGGACGACGAGCTTTCACTTCGCTCCAGACATTCTCGAGCAACCACTGGAGTCCATCGCGATTGGGTGGCCAGTCGAGTCGACCTACGAAGAGAAAATTATCTGCATCCACTTGTTCATGGGACAAAGATGCTTTGAAGTCGAAGCCTAAGGGTACATACGCCATGGGCCGCGTTGTGAGTAGAGAAAATCTGGCGAGATCTTCTTTTGCAATGGCAGCGACACCATCAACGAGACGTAAGATCTTTTGCTCAAACGCACTGACTTTATCCGCCTGACGTTTAAGAAACCAGCGTTTGAGTGCAAGGCCCGTTTGCTCACTGGCCTTGTACCACAGATCCGCTTCCACATTGTGCGCTCGCAGAACGAAGCGCGTGTGACGATGACTTCCCTTCAATGCATCAATGAATGGAACTGAAGTATGAAGTCCATCAAACAGCACGATGTCATACGTCTCACCGCTCAGAGCCTTGTCGGCAAAGGACGAAAACGTCAGCGGTAGTCTGGGCGACGTAAGGACCTTCAAGCCGTAATAGAATAATTTGCCCACGAAGCTTTGCGGCAGGCCCCTGCGCAGAACTGTGACACGAGCGACAGGCCAATGCGCACGCATGTGCGCTTCGTTGACCTCTTCATGATCCTGGCAGAGCGCCAGCACATCAATCTCGGCGCCCGCATTCGCCACCGCTCGCAACAGACGATCTGTGGCGATGCGAGCTCCGTCGTTAATTGGAAAGGTCCACTTCGGGACGACCCAGAGAATCTTCACCGCTGCGTCTCCCACGTGGGGGCCAGTGGTTCCGTCAGGGTTTTTAGGAGTGCGACCAAGCAGGCCGCATTCAGCACGATAAAATAAAGAGGAATGTTCACGAGAGGTAATCGCAGCTTCAACTTTTCCAAACCGAAGGCCACAAGCGCGCAGAGATAGAAGAGTCCCTGCCCTACGATCACAAAGAGCATGAGATGGCTCGCGGGGTTTTGAACGTAAGCGACAACACTCGTCGGAAGTAAGAGTAAACCAAACACCGGCACGAGCCAGCGCAGCACCTTGTGGCTCAGAAGTTGAAAACTCGCTACAGGAAATTTGAACGGATTGAGAATCTGGCGTGCATAAATCAGACCCGCGATGCCGCCGCGGACAACCCGCACCCGCATCTTCCACTCGTCAGCACTCTTGGCCGTCGGCAACTCGTAGCAGATCGCCTCTGGTTCGTAGACTACACGAAAGCCTTTCGTGACGAACATGAGCGGCTCCGTAAAATCTTCGATGATGTGCGCCGGGAGCGCTGAATAGTGCGATCGGCGAAATGCCGTCGCACATCCCACAGAACCCGTCAGAGTCCCGAGCTGTGTCTGCGAGCGCTTGATGAGAGTTTCGTACTGCCAGTAGAGCCGCTGGCCTGCGGTCATGGAACTTCCCGAGGATTTTTTGTAGACCAGATGCCCGGTGACCATGCCGACCTCAGGGTCCGCAAAGTTGCGTCCCATTTTTCGAATGATCGCGGGGTCGTATTCGGTCGTCGCATCAGAGAAAAGCACGAGTTCGCACTCCACGAGCTTAAGGGCCTGGTTGCGCGCTTCAGTTTTTCCGACGCGACCTTCGATGCGAATGAGCCGCACACCCCGATCAACAAAGCGACTCACGATCTCGTCGGTGCGATCTGTTGATCCGTCACTCACCACCACGATCGACAACTTGTTTTTCGGATAGTCGAGCGCGAGACTTTCTTCGAGCTTCTTCGCGATCCCCTTCTCTTCGTTATAAGCCGCGATCATGAGCACGATCTCAGGCGTTGCCTCAGACTGCAGCACACTCTTTCGGCGCAAGGCCCCCAGCAGGATCACGACGACGGGATAGCCCGCATAGACGTAGACCGGCAGCAAGACGAGGATAAGCGTGAGCGTGAACATAAGTTAAGCACGAGCCGCTTGGGCCGCCTTCGCATGGGTGATCGAGATCGACAACAAGATATAAGGATACAGCAAATACGTATGAGAGAGAAAGCTTATCGCCACGCCGTAGCCGAGGATCGCCATGAAGTACTCGGGCTCCTCCTTGCGAATCGACCACGCACTTAGCGCGCTGTAGCCCCAGAGACCTAGCAGTAGAAATAAAGCGATCGGACCACCTTCGGCAAGTGCCAACACCCACGACGAGTGCGCCGTCATGTGCTCACTTTCGGAGCCCGTGTTCCCGTCAGGTACATAGGCCGGAAGATTTTTTGGAAAGCCCCAGAATCCGACCCCAAAAATCGGGTTCCGCACGGCCATGTTAACCCCGGCGCGCCAGTAGAGGATGCGGTTGGAGGTCGAGCCTTCGATGTCGCTCGCCTCGCGGTTCATGAGCTTGAACGCTCCGAGCGTACATAACAAACCGCCGACGATCATGAGGGCCAGCACCTTGCGACTCTTCACTTGCACCAGACCCCAGGCTCCGAAAATAGCAAAGAGTCCCAAGAGCGCCCCGCGCGACTGCGACTTCCACACGAGGAAACTCATGATCACGAGCATGACTGCGGCCACGAGCCAGTTGTAGGGTTTAAGTTTTGTTTTCCACATCGCCATGATGACGAAGGGAATCGCGAGCACGAAGATCGCTGCGATATCATTCGAGTTCGAAAGAATTCCCACACTCTCCAGACGCTGGGTGGTCATATCATCGACGGAGGTCGCCGAGATCGTCAGCGTCTTATAGAAACTGACGAAGCATTTCTCCACGATGGCGATGACGAACACGAGCTTGATCGGCAGCAGGTCCTGCTGCGTCTCGAGCGCGTTCTGGATCAGGATGAAAAGGATCACCCCTTTGATAAAGACCTCCGAGTACTGCACCATGGCCACGTCTACGTGGTTCGAGAAGAACCCCGACATGAACATCCAAACGGAGAACGATAGCAGGAAGAAGGTTCCCATATTAAAGCGCACGTACCACTGGCGCTTGATCGCTTTGTGGCCGGCGATCACCAGCAACGCGAGGATGGAGGCATCCCGCGGCATGGAGGACATGAGCGAGTCGTTGAATGTCTCCCAGGGCCGCGACATCAGCAGCATGAGGAGGAATCCCACGGCGAACTTCGGATGGATCAAAGAAAGTGTGACGAGGACGGCGAACTCAATGGAAAAGAAGACTCCCGCGAGTCCCCAGGCCTGGAAAAAAAATCCGAAGAGGGAGAGGCCGAAGACGACGAGGAGTGCGGAGAAAAGTTGTCGTTGTTTTTGGCTAAGCTTTTCGCGAAACGCCGGAGCGTCTTGTAGCCAGAGCACCACGAAACCCAACGTGACGAAGCCCCAGAAGACCTGGTGCGAGTCGAGGACGAACTGGTGAAATTCGATCAAGCCTCACTCCCACTCCGTGACAAAGATGATTTCACATGAGGGAGCTTCACGGGCCTGGCACCGTTCAGCGCCGGGAGTTCGCCGAGGAAGATCGCATTCAAGCGACGGACTTCCGCCATCGCTTTCTCGTGGCGCACGGGACGGAGAGCTTCTTTCACGTAGACGTAGATGAAGGCAAACACCAGGCCGAGGATAAACCCGAGGCTCGCGAAGAGACGCTTCTTTGGCCACTGCGCGGCCACCGGTAGCTGCGGGCTCTTGATGATACCAATGTAGCCCTCGACGGAACGCTTCTCGATGTCGAGGGCGATGTTGAAGTCGTGGTACTTGGCGTAGAACTTACTCGAGAGCTGCTCGGACACAACTTTGTCGTGCTGGAACGCCACCGGCTGGTTGTCGACAGTAGTCGAGATGTCTTTGAGATCAAATTCTTTGAGCCAGTTCAAGATCGTATCCCGGCGCTCGATCAGCGCTTTGATGCGCGGGTGGGTATCTTTGAGCTGCGTTCCGAGAGCATCGATGTTCGAGTTCAGCTTGATGAGTTCTTCTTTTAAGACCTCGGGCGACTTCGAGGCCAGTGCCTTCTCTGTGCCTCCGCGCGTACTGAAGCTCTGGGAGGCGTTGAACGAGTTCAACTTATTGATCATGACTTCTTTGACGAGTTCGATGGTGTTGATGCGCTTGCTGATGATATGGCCGTTCACCACCGCCAGGGTTTCCTCGGCGACTTTTTTTGCTACATACGGATCGGCGCTGCTGAAGCTGATCTGGTAGCTCTGTCCGCCAGTGGAGAAATAGCTGAAACGATCGCGCAGCATCTGGCGCTCGCGCGCGACTTCGCGTTCGTCTTTAGTGTCCGAATAAAACTTGTAGCGACGGCCGATCTGATCCACGAAGTCATCGCTGATGGCTTCCTTCACCATGGAATCGATGGCGAAGCGCATTTCAGGAACGTTGAACGTATCCGGGATGATGCCGGAGATGAGCGGACTCTGGAAGTACTTCGAATACACGTTGATCTCAAACGTTGAGATATACTGCTTTTCGATCCAGAACGTGAGCTGGACGAAGAACGCCACCGAACAAAAACAGATCGCGGCGATCGCCAACTTATAGCGTCCGATGGCCTGGGTGACGTCGCGGATAAAAACTTTGTCTGCGCTCACTGGACACCCCCGTTGATGACAACGCCGAGCACGGGAATCTTCTTGTCTAGCAGGAGATCGCTCACGTCATGAGCACCGGCGTCGATCGAGTCGTAGCTGCGAACCATCACAGCGCCGTCGATCGCCACATCCGGAAGTACCAGCGTGCCGGCCCGCGCTGGGATAGGCATGTCGATGAAGATGTTGTCGTAGTCAGCTTCGACTTCAGCGATGATCGTGCGCACAGCCACGAGTTGCTCTAAAGGACTGGTGCCCTTCAAGCGATTCGTCTCTTGTAAGCTGAGGTAGTCGACGCCTTCGATTCTTGTGGTTTTAGCACCACAATCGAGAACCAGAATCTTTCTCTTATATGTCTTACTGAGTTGTGGAATCACGGTGGCCACGAACGTCGTCTTCCCTTCTCCTGGTAATTCGGAGAGCACAACAATTGTCTTCGCACTTCGATCGCGCAAGACGAAATCAAGGTTGCGGACAATCGTATTCAGGGGCGTCATGCCAGAGGCATCAACATTCATTCAGTTCTCCTAGGTGGGGCCTTATACCTTTCGAAAAACCTAAAGAGTAATGGCCCCAGAATTTTTTACACAGACGATGGACACAATTCCTTGAAATCCCTAGTCTCGGCCCTATGTCGAACACCGAGAAAACCGTCATCCTCTTGATATCCGATCTGGCTTTCATCTTTATTGGGATGTTCCTCTCTTTATTACCTCTCACTGAAACCACCGACATCGCTGCTCACTCGCTGGCGATGATCCTCATCGCGCCTTTCTGGCTCTTGATGTACTTCACTGAAGGGCTCTACACGCTCAAGACCCACAATCCAGCCGATCTGCCCATTGCGCTCATTCGTGCCACGGCGATGGCGTCGTTTCTATCATTCGTCCTGATGTACTTTGCTCCCCGTGAACTGCACGACCTCAACTCAGGCTCGCGACTTCTCGTGATTGGCCTGATCGTCCCCTACATGATCTTCGAATCCCGTCGCTTCTTCTTCTCGTTTCTCTCCACCGAGAGCCGCTTGCGAAAGACAGTCCTCATCGGTTCGCCGGCCACGCTGAGTATTGCTCGCCACGAGATTGGAAAGAAGCCGTACCTCGGCTACAAGATCATTCGTGAAGTCGTACCAACCGACACGGCAAACTTCTCGATCCCCGAAGGCACACAGCTCATCGCTATTGAACGAAGCATCATCCAAGACCGCGAGCTCTATCAGAAAGTATTCAACCGACTGGGCTCGGGCATCGACATCATGGACCTCGCAAAGTTCACAGAGAAAATCTCCGGCAAGATTCCCATCTCCTCCATCGATCCCACTTGGTTCGTCGACTACTGTGGCGTGCAGAACTCCTTCAGCTATGATCTGCAAAAGGCCATCGTTGACCGGTTCGTCTCGACGCTCTTGTTGATCATCCTCATCCCCGTGGCCCTCGTGCTTTTTCCGACATTGCTGATCTTCCATGGGCGCCCGATCTTTTTTAAGCAAGACCGCGTGGGCTTGAACCACCGGATCTTTACGCTCTACAAACTGCGCACCATGGTCATAGACGCTGAAAAAAACGGCGCGCAGTGGGCGAAGCCCGGTGACGCCCGAGTCACGAAGATCGGTAGTTTTCTGAGAAAAACCCGGCTCGATGAACTTCCCCAGCTCATCAACATTTTTAAAGGTGAGATGAGTCTTGTCGGTCCAAGACCCGAGCGTCCCGAGATCATCCGCGACCAACTCGCTCCGCAGATCCCCTACTACGGCCTTCGCCATCTCGTGAAACCGGGAGTGACTGGCTGGGCGCAGGTGACCTTCCGCTACGGATTCACCCTCGAGGACTCGAAAGAAAAACTCCAGTTCGATCTGTTCTACGTTAAGAACCGGAACCTTTGGCTGGATATCCTTGTGATCATTAAGACGATTAAGACCGTTATCACCGGGGCCGGACAGTGATCTCATTATTAGATGCAAAAACTACCCATAATCTATTTCCTTCCATGTGCCACTCATGGGAAATAGCGCCACCACTTCACATGAGGATTTTATGAAAGCCCTACTTCTTGCCCTTATCCCTACTCTTGCGTTTGCCTCACTTTCACCGTTCGAATCCACGGTGGCAGGCATCTCTATCGCCAACACTCACGAAGTCATCCCGGGGATCCTGCGCGGTAGCCAGCCCTTGAAGAAAGTGAGCGAGCTTAAAGACTACGGCATCGACGAAGTCATCATCTTCAAGTCGCAAACAAAAACTGAAGTCGACGAGCAGCTCGTGGCGCTCAAGGATCTCTCTATCAAGTCACATCACATCCCTTTCAAATGGAAAGGTCTCGAGAGCCCGCAGGTCGCTTGTGAACAGATCGTAAAAGCCTTGCAGATCATTCGCCGTGCTCAGAAAGCGAACCGCACCGTGTTCTTCCACTGCACTGTCGGCGAAGACCGTACGGGCATGTTGGCCGGTCTCCTTCGCATGGAAGCTGATGGCCTCTCAACAGAAGCCGCCTGGAAGGACGAAATGTGTGCCAATGGTTACGCTGACGGCAATCATAAGAAGCCTAGACATGTGTCGAGCGCCATTCACCAAGAACTCACACCCCTTTTCTTCGCTTTGGCAGCGAAAGTTGAAGCCGGCGAGACACTTTCTATGAAGTCTTGCGAAGGAATCGCTCCGCAGGCCGTCTCTCGCACCTGCAAAAAGTAATTTTTTCACAGGGGGGCATGCCAAACCGCATGCCCCTTGGTATCTCCGGGCTACCATTATTAAGGAGCCCCTATGAAAACGATTTTTGCTCTCGCGCTTTGCTTAGTTTCTTCATTCGCCTTCGCCCAACGTGTTACTGGCCTTTCGTGTGATCGCAGCACCATGATCGATGCTCGTGGACGCACCATTCACAACTTCACTTTTAGCTCTGACTGCACTGAAGCCATTCAACAGGCCCGCACTTCATATGGCCGTTTCTGCGATGGCCGACAGATGCTGAACATCCAAGGTCAGCAATTGGCGACCTACACCTTCTCTTCTGACTGCAAAGAAGCTTTGATGTCACCAGGTAACCGTTACGGCATTTCATGCAATGGCCGCGATTTGATCGACCGTAATGGTCGCACGATTCAAAGCTTCTCATTCAATTCTGATTGCACGGCGGCTGTTCTTGAAATCAGCAACTCTCGCGGTCTCTACTGCAATAGCCGTGACTTGTACGATGTGCGCTCAGGTCTCGTGCACCGTTTTAATTTCTCATCTGACTGTAAAGAAGGCCGTGAATCGGCTGCTCGCCGAGGCCGCTTCTGCGATGGCACAGACCTACATGACGCCGCTGGTAACTTGCTTCGTCGTTTTACCTTTAGCTCAGACTGCCGCGACGCTCTAAACAGCTCTATCCGCTAGATATAAGGGGAGGGTAAAACCTCCCCTCTCTTAATTTCTTAGGCCAACAAATCCTGACATCGCATTCCCAACACTCCTCTGCAGGACTACATTCCCCCCACTGCACATCCTAGGAGGATTCATGAAATTTGTTTCTGCCATTGCGGCACTTTCTCTCTCACTTTCTGCTTTTGCTTTTGAACTTCCGGTCGGCGGCTTTGATGCCCTCGCGGTTAAATCTGCTCCTCAATTCACAGCGGTTGAAGCTCCCCTTTTCGAAGGTATCGTGAAGCTCTCAAACTGCTCAGGCTCTTTGATCATTTTCGAAGGTCAGCCAACCAGCGACAAAGCTTTGGTCATGACGAACGGCCACTGCCTCGGTCTTCCAGGCGGCTTCTTGAAGCCGGGCCAAGTTATCGTGAATCAGCCGGTCAGCCGCGCGATGAAAGTTTACGATGCCAACATGAAACTCCATAACATCAAATCAACGAAGATCGTGTACGCCACGATGACCAACACCGACGTTGCGTTGTACGAGCTCGATGCGACTTACAACCAAATCCTCACAGCAACAGCAGTTCGCCCGCTCTTGCTCGCTTCTCAGCGTCCACTTGCAGCGACTAAGATCGACATCGCTTCTGGCTACTGGGACCGCAACTGGGCCTGCGAAATCGACGGATTCGCTTTCAGTCTTCGTGAAGGCGATTGGACGTTCACGGATTCAATCCGCTACAACCAAGAGTGCGACACCATCGGTGGAACTTCAGGTTCTCCGATCATCGAGCACGGAGAGCGCCTCGTGATTGGAATCAATAACACTTCGAACGAAAGCGGTGCTCGTTGTACTTTGAACAATCCATGTGAAGTGGATGAAGCTGGTCGCGTCGTTGTAATCAAGCAGCGTTCATACGGTCAGCAGACTTACCAAATCTACGGTTGCGTAGACGCGAGCTTCAAACTTGATCTCGCTCTCTCTTCTTGTACTCTTCCGAAGTAATACGACCACAAATGAAAAGCCCCGCAAACTAAGCGGGGCATTTCATTTGGTGAATGTGGTGGGTTTGTGTGTTTCACGGGGGACCTTCTCCGAGATGCATGGGATCCCCATCTTCCCTGAATCCGTGGATACCAAACGTACCACCCACGACATCTTCACCAGAATTCCACCATACATGCTCAGCTCGGGTGGTCCTAGCTAGAGGGCGCAGCGTACGGACAACAGTCATCAAGGCCTCCTCGGTCTTCGTGAGAACCCAGTATCAACCCGATTCGCGACAGCACCAAATCGTGAAAATCGGCTTCGAGAATTTGCGAGCTTAGGTACCCATAAAAAACGAATATTGAGGGGTTTCGCAGAGATTATTGGCAGTTTATGAAGATTAGCGGTCTAAAACGACATTTCGGACGGTCTTTTTGCCCCACCAAAATCCATCCACCGTGAGCTTCTGGGCCTCGTTTCGGTAGTTCAAATCCTTTAAAAGCTCGGTCCGTAGTTTTTTCATCTGATACCACGGGATCTGCGGGAACAAGTGATGCTCCAAGTGCCAACCGGAGCGAAGTGGATACAAAAAGAAGTCCACGATGAACGGAAAATCGTGAGTGAGAGTCTTTTCTTGTTCGGTCTCTGCGTTCTCACCGGTGTGCTCTCCGACTCCGTGCCAACGAATGAGTAAAGGAGTGACTGTGAGAAATGCAACAAACCAAAGAGCGAGGAGATGAAATCCAAACCCAAGAGCGAAAGCGGGCGCCAGTAATAACACCCACCCTGCCAACGTGCTAATCACATCTTCAACACTGGCCGCTCGAATTTCACCGGCCTTCACTTTTCCTTGAATAAACTTCTGCAGATAAATCAAAGAGCGAATCGTGCTTTGTCCTGTGAGATCGTTGACGATGTTTTTCTTCAAGCGATCAGCTTGCACACCGTAGCCAATCTGAGCGCCATGGTAAAACGCGACTTCGGGATCACTCGTTGGATCACCAGAGAATTTGTGATGCTTGAGATGAATGTAGCGGTAGTCTTTAAGGTTCATGACAATCGGAGCCGCGAAGAGGGCCTGTCCCAAGCGATCGTTCCAAACATTCGAAGGCATCAACAATCGATGGGCCGCTTCATGCATGAGGATGGAAAAGTGATTTTGAAAGGCCGCGATGATCAGCATAGCCGGCAGCCAACTCCATGGTCCCCACAAAGCAGTCGCATAGGCCGTGAGCCAAACTCCACAGTACATCGCCAGCACGGTTAAAATTGAGGGAAGCCACAGCGTCTGTGCATGCGCCTTCAGTAGCTTCCCATCAACTGATCTTGCTAACTCATACTTAGAATTCATGCTCCCATTTTAGCTCAGAACAATTTTAAAAGCCAAGGCCTAGGGATGCCGTGACAAAAGTATCACTTTTCCGTGTTCCATCCCGCCCCGGATAAATGTCATCCGTGGCTTCTAAGCGACGGACTTCCCAACGCACGATAGCCCCTTCTTCAAACTGGTGGTCGAGATTGACGCTCGCTCCGGCCACCCGAAATTTAGTTCCCGTAACAACTCCTCTCTCATCATGCAAATACTCAAGACGGGTCCCCCAGCTCCACTGCTCTTTCCAGCGATAGCGCCACTGCGACGAGACTCCGCCCCAGCCAACAAACTTATCTTCTCCGGAAATTCGCTGCGCACCGAGATCGAGAGCAGCTTTCCAATCTACTTTTTCTCCGGGCAATTCAATCATCAGGTCATGAAAGACGCGGGTGCCGTTGCCTCCACCAGGTGCGGATTCTTCGCCGATGAAGCCGTTGGATGTAACCTTGCCCCAGGAGTACTGGGTGCCAATCGCCTTACCGCTGTTGTTCTCGCGAATATTTTGCCAGCCGTTCATGGCATGCAGCTGCCAGTTTTTTCCGCTCAAGCGTGCACCCGTTGCGTAGTACGGCGAGAACTCTGCGAGCAGGCCTCGTGAGTAGGTCCAGTTGTCTTTCGAAAGCCACGACTCATTACCAATGTGCCCGAGATAAATACCAGCATCCAGCCAGAGATCATCGGCCAGCTTGATACCCGCGTAGGCTTCCTGCATGTGCTTGATGCCAGCACCCTCTTTTGGCTCGGCAATGTAGTTTGCATCTACGCTATCACCGTATTGGAAGGTGACCACGGCACGCTTTTTCCCTTGCTCTACTTTTGCTTCGAGCATCGCTAGGTTGATGCTAAAAGTATCATGTTTTAAGGGCTGAGTGGTGTAACTGCGTTCACGGGTTTCCGGCCGATTAAAATCCCACGCATAATACGTGTCGACGAATCCGTGCCATGTCACGAGGGGTGCAACTGCAAATAGTACGTTCTTGTTCATAAGTATCCTCCGTGTCTGAAGTATCAAAGCATTGCACGTTAAAAAGGCGTGAAAATTCGCGTTTTAACACCGTTTTAACACCGATCCCTTTCTCTTTTCCGCCGTTTTACTGTCGTGAGTCCGACAATGAGTTCAACCACAAGGAGCTCGTTATGCCTCGCCAAGATGTCCTTACGCTTTTGATCTACTTCACCGTTTTACTGGTGCTTGCTGTGCCTATGGCGAAATTCATCGCTAAGATTTTTATGGGTGATAAATCTTCCACTATTGAGAAGTTCATTTACCGAATCGCTGGCATTGATCCAACTCTCGAGCAAAAAGCCCCAACTTATCTACGCGACCTCCTACTCTTTAACTTGTTTGGGTTTGTTTTTCTTTTTACGATGCTGATGTTGCAAGGAGTGCTCCCACTCAACCCACAAAACTTCGCAGGGCTCTCCTGGCACCTGGCCTTCAACACTGCCGTGAGTTTTGTTACTAACACCAACTGGCAGGCCTACAGCGGTGAAGCCGCTCTTTCAAACTTCTCGCAGATGATTGGCCTCACCACGCAGAACTTCGTTTCTGCTGCTACAGGTTTGGCGATAGTCGCTGTCATTGCGCGTGGCTTGAGTCGTAAAGTGGATGGACGCTTGGGAAATTTTGCCAGCGATCTTGTACGCGGCACTCTCTATATTCTTCTTCCTCTCTCTATCGTCTGGGCGATTCTGCTTGCCGGCACCGGCGTGGTGCAATCTTTCGGATCGTTCCCCACGGCCACAACCATTGAGGGTGCTGAGCAAGTGATTCCGCTGGGCCCAGCGGCCAGTCAGATCGCCATCAAGCAACTCGGTACCAACGGCGGCGGCTTCTTTGGTGTGAACTCCGCACACCCGTTTGAAAATCCGAATCCTTTCTCGAATTTCTTGCAGGTCTTGGCGATTCTCTTTCTTCCTGTCTCGCAGGTGCTCGCTCTCGGATTCATGCTCGGTCGTCCTAAAGAGGGCCGCGCCATTCTTGCTTCTATGTTGCTGCTCTTTATTCCGTTACTGTGCTTTGCTCTCTGGTCTGAGCATCAAGGCATCCCTGGTTTGGGCGCCACCATGGAAGGCAAAGAAGTGCGCTTCGGTGTAACCGAATCCGTACTCTGGGGTGTCTCCACTACGGCCGCCTCAAATGGCAGTGTGAATGCCATGCACTCATCATTTACGCCATTGGCAGGTCTCGTGTTCATTTTTCAAATGCTCACGGGAGAAGTTGTACTCGGTGGTGTGGGTGCGGGCCTCTATGGCATGGCCCTGTACGCTATCATTACACTCTTCCTGGCAGGTCTCATGGTGGGGCGCTCACCTGAATGGCTCGGCAAAAAGATTGAGGCCTATGAAGTCAAACTCGCGCTGGTCGCTCTCCTTGTTCCCAGCGCGCTCATTCTCCTAGGCGTAAGCCTTGGGGCCGTCATGCCGTGGGGACTCGGTGCTTTGTCGCATCAGGGTCCTCACGGTCTCTCCGAACTCTTGTATGGTTTTGCTTCTACCGTAGGTAACAACGGATCGGCCTACGCGGGTCTTGGTGCCGGCAGCACAGCACTCAATACAATTTTTGGGTTCTGCATGCTGATTGGTCGCTTCGTGGTCATCGTTCCCATCGTGCTCATCATGGGAAGCCTCGGTGCCAAACGTGCTGTGCCACCGTCCAGCGGAACATTTCCCACAGACGGCCCGCTGTTTGTGGTTCTTCTGGCGGGCACAGTCTTGATCTTTGGAGCGCTGACATTCTTTCCTGTGCTCGTGCTTGGTCCGATTGCTGAACATTTTCTCATGCTCGCTGGCAGCACATTTTAAGGAGTGCTTATGAAAACCGCTCAACCATTATTTAATGCTCGTGATGTGCGCGTCGCCACCATTGAGAGTTTCATTAAACTGAATCCACGTATCCAGCTGAAAAATCCCGTGATGTTCGTGGTGTTTATAGGCGCCATCCTCACATCCATTATCACTGTTTTGCATTTCAGTGGATTCAATCTGCAGATCACCATCTGGCTGTGGTTCACGGTGCTTTTTGCCAATTTCGCCGAAGCCCTCGCTGAAGGGAAAGGCAAAGCCCAAGCTGAAGCCTTGCGAACAGCAAAGCAAAATCTCACCGCCAAAAAACTCGATGGAAAAACAGAAAGCATAGTAGCCGCCAATCTTCTCAAAAAAGGTGACCTCTATGTCTGTGTTGCCGGTGACATGATCGCCGCGGATGGTGAAGTGGTTGAAGGTATTGCCTCGGTTGATGAGAGTGCCATCACTGGTGAATCCGCTCCTGTTATTCGTGAATCAGGAGGCGACCGCTCGGCGGTCACCGCAGGAACGCGCGTGCAATCAGACCGCATCGTCGTACGGGTCACAGCCGCTCCAGGAGAATCCTATATTGATAAACTGATTGCTTTGGTTGAGGGTGCCACTCGCCAAAAAACACCTAACGAAGTTGCTCTTGGCATCTTGCTCGTCGCCCTGACGGCCGTATTCTTTCTCGCGGTTCTCACCTTAAAAGGATTTATTGCTTACAGTTCAGCAGATGAAGCCGTTCGTGCCGCCTACTCTGTACCAGTCATGATTGCCCTTTTAGTCTGCTTGATCCCCACCACCATTGGCGGACTTTTGTCGGCAATCGGCATCAGCGGCATGGAAAGATTATTGCGCAAAAATATTATCGCCAAATCAGGTAAAGCCGTCGAAGCCGCCGGTGATGTGGATGTGCTCTTGTTGGATAAAACCGGCACCATCACGTTGGGCAATCGCATGGCCCATGAATTTTTCCCGGCCGCCTTTGTAAGTAAAGACGAGTTGGGTACCGCTGCATTTTTATCTTCAGCAAAAGACGATACCCCTGAAGGACGCTCCATCGTGCAGCTCGCCGAAGCGCGCTACCAAGTGAAGGTGGATTTCACCGGTGCGACTTTAGATTTCATTCCTTTCTCCGCCGAAACTCGCATGAGTGGATTGGACATTGAAAACGCCCAAGGCCGTCGTGCCTTTCGAAAAGGTGCGAGCGATGCCGTCGAACGTTTCGTGAAAGAGCGCGGTGGTGAATTCCCAGACATGGTGAAAAATCAAGTCCGCGCCATCGCCCAAGAAGGCGGTACACCGTTAGTTGTTTGCGAAGACGCGAAAGTCCTCGGCGTGGTTCATCTGAAAGATATCGTGAAGGCCGGCATCAAAGAACGATTCGCCCAACTTCGCCGCATGGGCATCAAAACGGTTATGATCACCGGAGATAACCCCCTCACGGCTGCGGCCATTGCAGCTGAAGCCGGCGTGGATGATTTTCTAGCTGAAGCCACACCAGAAACAAAACTTGCGCGCATTAAAAAAGAACAGCAAGACGGCCACATGGTGGCCATGGTGGGAGACGGAACCAATGATGCCCCGGCACTCGCGCAGGCCGATGTGGGTGTGGCGATGAACACCGGCACGCAGGCCGCTCGTGAGGCCGGCAACATGGTGGATCTGGATTCCAATCCAACAAAGCTCATCGAAGTTGTCGAGACAGGCAAACAATTGCTCATGACCCGCGGGGCGTTGACTACATTTTCTATCGCCAACGACGTGGCCAAATATTTCGCCATTCTTCCGGCGATCTTTACAGGTATGTACCTCATCAACGGCAAAGGCGCCTTGGCTCCATTGGACATCATGGGGCTGCACTCTCCCGAGAGCGCCATTCTTTCGGCAGTCATTTTTAATGCTTTGATCATCGTCGCCTTGATTCCCCTCGCTCTCAAAGGCCTCACCTACCGTCCTTTAGGGGCCCGAGAAATCCTCGCACGTAACTTAGTTATGTATGGACTCGGCGGTTTGGTTGTTACCTTCATCGGCATATGGCTGATCGATCGTATGCTCGTAGTCTTGAATTTGGTTTAAGGAGATTTTATGAAAATGTTACGTCTCTTTCTTGTGCTCACAGTTGTCTGTGGTGTTCTCTATCCCCTCGTCGTGACAGTCGCGGCGCAAGGACTCTTCTCAGAGAAAGCGCAAGGTTCGCAAATCATCATCGATGGCAAACTTGTAGGTTCAAAACTTCTGGCACAAAAATTTACCGGCGAAAGTTTTTTCCATCCGCGCCCGTCAGCAGGCGATTACGCCACTGTATCAAGTGCAGCTTCTCAGCACTCACCGACCCACAAAGCTGGCACCGCGGCCCGTGAAGAACGTCGCCTGGTCTTGCCACAAGCGGGTGTTGATGCCTGGACTACTTCGGGCTCGGGACTTGATCCTCATATCTCGCCCGAGACCGCCTTAGCTCAAGTGGAGCGCGTAGCCGCAGCGCGAGGAGTCAGCTCCGAAGAGCTAAAAGTGCTTATTGAGAAAAATACCACGCAACCCACCTTGGGAATCTGGGGACGACCTCGTGTGAATGTCTTAGAATTAAATATCGCTCTTATTCGAGGACCTGATGCCGACGCCGGAACAACTTTTAAATAGTCTTAAGCGCCAAGAGACCCGCCAGGGCCAAGGGCGACTTAAAATTTATCTCGGCATGGTGGCCGGTGTAGGCAAGACCTACGCCATGCTCAAGAGTGCGCATCAACTTAAAGAGCAGGGTGTTGATGTGGTGGTGGGGTATATCGAAACCCATGGACGTGTGGACACCATCGCACAGATCGGTGATCTGGAAGTTCTCCCCCGCCTTAAGCTTCAGCACCGTGATGTAGAGATGGAAGAGTTTGATCTCGATCTCGCTCTCGCGCGTAAACCAAGTCTTATTCTGGTGGATGAACTCGCTCACACCAATGTGCCCGGCTCTCGCCATCCGAAACGCTATCAAGATGTGCTTGAACTTCTTGGTCGTGGCATCGACGTTCACACCACTCTCAACGTGCAGCACTTACAAAGTCGCGCCGACACCGTGGCACAAGTCACCGGGGTCATCGTGCAAGAGATCGTGCCAGACTCACTCATTGATCGCGCCGATGACATCATTTACATCGACCAAGATCCCGACGAAGTCATCGCACGCCTTCATCAAGGCAAGATCTATCCGCCAGAGAAGGCCAAAGCGGCGGCAGGAAATTTCTTCAAAGAAGACAACCTGACCGCACTCAGAGAAATGGGCCTGCGGCTCATGGCCGAGCGGGTGGATCATGAACTCACCGAGATGAAAACACTACAAGGTGTTCCACTCGGCGCTCGTCCCCATCACCGTCTTGTAGTGGCGGTGTTCGCCTCACCTTTCTCAGAATATTTGGTGCGCTGGACTCGTCGCCATGCCTACGCCTTGAATTGCCCGTGGTCAGCGGTCTATGTGCGCACGTCGCGCCCATTGTCGGATGAAGAAGAGGCCTTGCTACGAAAAAACTTAGAAACCGTACGGGATCTGGGCGGTGAAGTTTTAGAGATTCAAGACGACGATATCATCCAAGGCATTCTCACAGGCGTGCGCCAGCAAGAAGCCACGCAACTCGTGCTCGGAAAACCACGAGAGCGCGGTTGGTGGTGGTTTTGGAAAAAGCACATCACCCATTCACTGATCTACGGACAAACACTGGTGGATGTTCACGTGGTTTCACCACCGGAGCACGCAGCGAAAAACTTAAAAATGCCCGCGAAGCCGGGCTTTAGCTTGAAATGGCCTAAACCTTCTGCGTTGGGGAATTCCTTACTCGCCGTAGGTGTGGCCACACTCATCAACCTCGCACTCTTAGACTATGTGGCCTACCACGCTCTGGGCATCATCTACATGCTCACCTTTTGCTTAGCGGCCATCTTCCTCCAGCATTTTTCTTTGACCCTCGCTGCTATTCTCTCTGCACTATTATGGAATCTCGTTTTCATTCCTCCTCGGTTTACTTTTGCCATTACTGCGGGTGAAGACTGGCTCATGCTCTTGATGTACTTAGTGACGGCCAGTGTGATTGGAACGTTTACTCGGCAGTTACGTCGCTCGGAAGAGCGTTTGCGCGAACAAGGAGAGCGAACTGAAGCGCTCTATCACTTGACTCGCACACTCGCAGGAGCGCGTGACGGTGCCGAGGCGATTCATCTCTCGCTCGAACAACTAAAAACAGAGCTCGAAGTTGATGCCAGCGTATGGGTACTCGAGGGCAAACGGCGTTTAGAAGAGGCCCGCCAGCAAGGCTCCTTTGTTCCCAGTGATAAGGAATGGGCGGCGCTTCAGTGGGCGTTCGTCAATCGTCAAGCGGCCGGTCGTTTCACCGACACTCTGCCGGCCGTGCAAGGTCACTACATCCCACTCATGGATCAAACGGGAGTGTGGGGTATCATCGGCATCAACACCACTCCGCTCAAAGAACTCAGCACAGAATCTTTGGCGCTTATGCAGGCGATCTCACAGCAGCTCTCTTTTGCTCTCGGTCGCTATGATCTTTTCCGTCAGCTGCAAACCCGCCAGGTGCGCGAAGAATCGGAAAAAATCTACAAAACACTTTTGAACTCTGTATCCCACGAGCTGCGCACGCCACTAACAGCGATTCATGGTTTTGCCGATGCACTTATCACGCGCGGGAGTGCCGACCCTCAAGTGAGTGAGTTCGCTCGTGAGATTTCACAAAATGCCGGCCGGCTTGAACAAGTGGTAAAAAACTTCTTAGATATGGGCCGGATTGAAGCGGGTCAGCTCAAACTACAAAAGCGTGAGACTGATTTTGAAGAACTGGTTCGAGGGGTGTGGTCGCGTCTTAAACCCCAAGTTAAAAATCGCCAAGTGCGTCTGCAATTCCCCTCGAATCCTGTCCTGTTGCCGCTAGATAGTGTGCTCATCGCTCAAGCGATTGAGAACGTCCTCAAGAACGCCCTCACCTACACGCCTCATGATGCCATCATCGACATTCAGCTCTTAACTGATGGCCGACAGGCACGACTTTTGATCAGCGACAACGGCCCAGGTCTGGGGAATAACCCCGAACAAGTTTTCGAAAAATTCTGGCGTGGTAATCCTGGGAAAACCGGCGGAACTGGTCTTGGGCTTTCTATTGCCCACGCTTTTGTGGAGTTGCACGAGGGAACACTTTTGGCAGAGAATAATCGTGGAGGCGGAGCCGTTTTCCGCTTCACCTTGCCCTTGAAGGAGATTCCATGAGCCTGCCGACCATTCTCGTGATTGACGACGAAGCTTCGATTCGTAAGCTTCTGAGACTTACGCTCGAAGGAGTTCCCTATCGTGTGGTAGAGGCCCGTGATGCCCGCGAAGGACTCCACCTCGCCGCTGCTGAACGTCCGTCTCTCGTGGTGCTTGATATGGGCCTACCCGATCGCCGTGGCATGGAAGTTTTGAAAGATCTTCGCGGTTGGAGTCAAGTTCCCGTCGTCGTGTTGTCTGTGGAAAATGACCCGGAAACAATTATCGAAGCACTCGATCTGGGTGCTGATGACTATGTCACTAAACCTTTTCGTGGTGATGAGTTTCTCGCGCGCTTGCGGGTATGTCTGCGCCGCTCTCTTAAAGAGCAGGTCAGTCAGCCACAAGTGGTCTTGGGTGATGTGGAAATTGACTTGGAAAAACGTCAGGTAAAAAAAGCTGGCACCATGGTTCATCTCACGGCCACCGAGTATGATTTCTTGGTTTACCTGCTTAAAAACCAAGGCAAGGTCGTGACTCATGGCCAGATTCTTAAGGCCGTTTGGGGCCCGCAAGCACCCGCTGACTCCTCTTATCCGCGAGTCTACATGCGGCATTTGCGCCAAAAACTAGAAACTCGACCAGATGAGCCCGAACTTTTGCTCACGGAGACCGGTGTGGGCTACCGTTTGGTAGACAACTAACGCACTCCCCCCTAAAATTCCTGTCATGCAAAATCTCATCGATCTCGCCATGCACGTGGTGAATTTCATTCTCAAAATTGATGTCCATTTAGTGGAAATCACCGCTCAGTACGGCATGTGGAGTTACGCCATTCTCTTCCTTATCGTCTTTGCTGAAACTGGCCTGGTAGTGACACCGTTTCTTCCCGGCGACTCTTTGCTTTTTGCGGCCGGTGCCTTGTCTGCACTGGGCACCCTCAACATCTGGGTGATGATGGCGCTGTTGTTTGTCGCTGCTGTTCTGGGCGATGCCGTGAACTATCACATCGGCAAGGCCATGGGACCGAAGGTGCTTTCTGGTCGCTATCGCTTCCTCAAAAAAGAATACTTGGATAAAACACAGGCGTTCTACGACAAGTACGGCGTGAAAACTATTGTGATCGCTCGCTTCGTTCCTATCGTGCGCACCTTCGCTCCGTTCATGGCCGGTGTGGGTAATATGAACTACGCGCGCTTCTTCACCTACAACGTCATTGGAGCTGCCCTGTGGGTTTTGATCTGCTGCTTGGCCGGCTACTTCTTCGGCAACATGCCTTTTGTAAAAAAGAATTTTGGTCTTGTCGTTCTCGGGATCATCTTTGTATCCGTGCTTCCGATGGCGATTGAAATCCTGCGTGCCAAGCTGGCTTCTAAGCAGCAAGCATGAGTCCGCTGAATGTTTTTGGCCGACCTCTAAAGTCGTGCTGCTTTAAACCTATGACCGGCTTTTTTCGCGACGGCTTCTGTCGTACAGATGAGCAAGACCATGGCAGCCACACCGTGTGTGCGCTGGTCACCGAAGAATTTCTCTCCATGAGTAAGTATCTCGGCAACGATCTCTCAACACCTCGGCCAGAGTTCAATTTTCCCGGACTCGTTCCGGGAGATAAATGGTGTGTCTGTGCTCGTCGCTGGCTCGAGGCCCACGAAAATGACTGCGCTCCCCCACTCGTACTTGAAGCGTGCCATAAGCGCGCCCTTGATATTGTTCCATTAGAAATCATGCAAAAATACGCCGCTAAGGAATCTCTATGATCGCGATCAGTGACATCACCAAATCCCACTCAGGCCATGTGCTCTACTCCAATGCTTCTTTCCAGATTAAACCGGGAGAAAAGATTGGACTTGTAGGCCCCAATGGTGCAGGTAAAACCACTTTCTTCCGTATGATCGTTGGTGAAGAGAAAGCGGACACAGGTTCGATCTCTATGCCATCAGGCTGGCGCGTGGCCTACTTCTCGCAAAACGTCGGCGAGATGAAAGGTCGCTCAGCAATTAGTGAAGTTATGGCCGGTGACGCTGATGTAGTGCGCTTGAAAGACGAACTCGATTC